>JAEETR010000135.1 GCA_016286595.1 Oscillospiraceae bacterium
ACCTTCAACGGGCACGCCCCGGCGGCGCAGGGCGTCGGCCAGCTCCACCGCGGCGGGTACGCCAAGACCCATGGCCTGCAGCTCCTCGCCGTGGGAGAAGACCACCTCCGGCGTGCCGGACAGGGCGATGCGGCCCCTGCTGAGCACGGTTATCTTCTTTGCGTATCTGGCGGCGTCGTCCATGGAGTGGGTGACCATGACTATGGCGGCGCCGGTGGACTCGTGGTAGGCGCGGATATTCTCCATGACCTCCTGGCGGCCCTGGGGGTCAAGACCAGCCATGGGCTCGTCCAGTACCAGCACCTCCGGGCGCATGGCGATTATTCCCGCGATGGCCACCCGCCGCTTCTGTCCGCCGGACAGGTCGAAGGGGGACTTGTCCATGTAGCGCTCGGGTATGCCGGTAAACCCGGCGGCCTCAGCCACCCGCGCGGCCACCTCCTCATCGGAAAGACCCATGTTTTTCGGGCCGAAGGCGATGTCCAGACGCACGGTGTCCTCGAAGAGCTGGTACTCCGGATACTGGAACACCAGCCCCACGTGAAATGCCGCCTGCCGCATGGACTTCTTCGAGGCGTACATATCCTCTCCGTGGAGGTACACCGAGCCCTCTGTAGGCCGGAGAAGGCCGTTGAGGTGCTGGAGAAGGGTGGATTTGCCGGAGCCGGTGTGGCCCACTATGGCGATAAAGTCCCCCCTGTATATCTCCAGGTCGATATCCTCGATGGCGGTGGTGGTGAAGGGCGTGCCGGGGGAATATACGTGTTTGAGTTTTACCGTTTTCAGAACGGGAGTTTCCATATCTATACCTCCGGTGCAGCTCCTCTTCGGAGAGGATGCCGCCCGTTTTTCAGGATCATTTCTTCAGCGCGGCCGCTATCTCGTCGGCGCACTCGTCTACGCTGAGGGCGTCGGTGCCCACGTCGAAGCCGCGGTCACGCAGCTCGTTGAGAAGCAGCGTCGTTGCGGGGACCTCAAGGCCCAGGGTGTCCAGCTCGCCCACCTTGGAGAATATCTCCCGGGGCGTGCCGTCCATGGCAATCCGGCCCTCGTTTATCACCACTATCCTGTCGGCCATGGCCGCCTCGGACATGTGGTGGGTTATGAGCACCACGGTGGTGCCGTTTTCCCGGCACAGCGCGTCGATGATGGACATTATCTCCAGCCGGCCCACAGGGTCGAGCATGGCGGTGGGCTCGTCGAACACCACGCATTTTGGACGCATGGCCAGCACTCCGGCGATGGCTATGCGCTGCTTCTGTCCGCCGGACAGCAGGTGAGGGGCTCTGTCGTGGTAGTCGTACATGCCCACCATGTTCAGCGCCTCGTCCACCCGTACGCGTATCTCCTCCGGGGGAACGCCCAGGTTTTCCGGGGCGAAGGCCACGTCCTCCTCCACCACGTTGGACACTATCTGGTTGTCCGGGTTCTGGAACACCATGCCCACGCTGCGGCGGATGTCCAGGAGCTTTTCCTCGTCCCGGGTATCCATGCCGAAGGCGGTGACGCTGCCGCCGGAGGGCAACAGTATGCCGTTGAAGTGGCGGGCCAGGGTGGATTTGCCGGAGCCGTTGCGGCCTATGACGGCCACGAAGGTGCCCTCCTCCACCTCCAGGTTCAGGTCCGAGAGGATGTTCCTGGGCTCGGCCTCCTCCCCGGAGGGGTAGTGGAAGGTGAGATTTTCCGTTTTTATCACGATGTTCATAGCTTTTACCGTTAAAATTCTATTCTGCATGAGGCGCCGCAGGGCAGGCACAGCCCGGAGGCGGTGACCTTAAGCCCCAGCTCCTCGGACTCGTACCGCCCGCCGTGACGGGGGGAGAATACGGAGGAGGCCACGTAGCCTATGGTGGAGGCGGACAGCCCCGTGGTGTAGGAATTTATCAGCACGAAGAGGGGATCGTCGGACAACACGCCCTCGCAAAGACTCACGAAGGGGAAGAGGTCGTTTTCCAGCTTCCACGTCTCGCCGCCCGGGCCCCGTCCGTAGGAGGGGGGATCCATTATTATGGCGTCGTACCTGCGGCCCCTGCGGATCTCCCGCTGCACGAACTTGGCGCAGTCGTCCACTATCCAGCGCACGCTGCGGTCCGCCACGCCGGAGGCGGCGGCGTTTTCCTTGGCCCAGGCCACCATGCCCTTGGCCGCGTCCACGTGGCACACGCCGGCCCCGGCCTCAAGGGCGGAGACGGTGGCGCCGCCGGTGTAGGCGAAGAGATTGAGCACGCTGATGGGCCGCTTTGCCTTGCGGATGAGGTTCCCCGCCCAGTCCCAGTTGGCGGCCTGTTCGGGGAAGATGCCCGTGTGCTTGAAGTTCATGGGCTTTACGTTGAACTTCAGATTCCCGTAACTTATGCTCCAGCTCTCGGGCAGGTTTCCCTTGTCCCAGCTTCCGCCGCCGGAGGAGGAGCGGGAGTAGCGGGCGTCGGGCCGGCTCCACAGAGGGGAACGGCGGGGGGAGGACCATATCACCTGGGGGTCCGGCCGCACCAGGATATACTTTCCCCAGCGCTCCAGCCGCTCCCCGTCGGAGCAGTCGATAAGCTCATAGTCCTTCCATTTATCTGACGTCCACATTTCAAAACTCCCGAAAAGGCATAATTACCTATTATATTAGAGTTTATTTATACCATTATAACGAAGGAATGTCAATAAAATAGGCGCGGGCCCGGGATAATTCCCGGGCCCGAAACGTTTTAAGTAAATGATCACTTCGCCGAGGGCAGCTTCTCCAGAGGCTTAATAAGCAGGAAGCAGACTATCACCGCAAGAATCATATTCACCACCATGTAGCTGCCGTTATAGACGATGGAGTACAGCACGGGATTTGAGTAGGTGGTGCCGGCAAAGGTTTCCGGCTCAAGGATTTTGTAGATGGTGACGCCGCTGATGAAGTGGATGATAAAGCGGCAGACGCTGCCCACCACGGCGCCGATGGGAAGGCCGTACTTCATATTGCGGGTAAGGCCGCCCAGACCCACGGCGGCGTAGGCGATGCTGTAATCAAGCAGAATGGACTGCCAGCCCCAGGCAAAGCCCCCCGCGAAGAAGCACTTGATGGTGCCGAAGATAAGACCGGCGGCAACGCCCCAGCCGACTCCCCGGCGCCAGGCGTAGATAAACAGCGGGACCATGACTATGTCGATGGAGCCGCCCTCCGGCCATATCTTGAACTTGACAAAGCTCAGCGCGTAGGCCATGGCGATGCACAGGGCACCCTCTACGATTGCCATAAGTTTTTGACGTTCTTTCATGTTTTTACCTGCCTTTCAAGGGGTAAAAAAATTGCGCCCGTTATAATAAACGGGCGCTGTGAGACTCGGTCAACTCATATTCCCTACGCCGGCATTACCCGGATCAGGTCAATGGGTACCACGGACTCCATTATCCGCGTCTCAGCCGGGAAATACCCAGCGCCCCTTAAGTTGGCTACATTATAGTGCGGGATGGGACATGTGTCAAGAGGGGATATGGGTCAGAGCGTTTCTCAATCCTCCAGCTTCAAGCTCTTCCAGAAGGGGATGAACATCAGCAGTGACGCCACCATGCCGGTGAAGTCGGCGATGGGGGTGGCCCAGACTATGCCATAGACGCCAACCAGCGCGTTCATAATGAGCATAATGGGGATGTCCAGCCCGCCCTTTCGCAGCATGGAAAGGATAAGGGGCTGCACCTTTTTGCCCACGGCCTGGAAGATGGTGATGCAGATGAGCGTCACGGAGATGCAGGGACCGGCGCAGCAGATTATGCGCTGGAATTTCTGGCCGTAGCCCACGGTCTCCGCGTCGGAGATGAAGGCCCGGACGATGGGGTGGGCGCAGGTCAGCAGGAAAACGGTGCACACCACCGCCACGGAGAGGCTGAGAATAAACGTGGTCTTGATGGATTTTTTCATGCGGTCAAAATTCTTCGCCGCGTAGTTGTAGCCGATGAGGGGCACCACGCCCTGGGAAATTCCGGTGGAGATGCCGAATATCATCATGTCCACCTTTTTGGCTATGCCCACGCCGGCGATGGCCGCGTTGGAGTAGGTGGACATGAGCTTGTTGAGGGTGATGTTGGAGAGGGTGCCCATAAGGTTCATAAAGGCGCTGGGCAGACCGGTCAGCAGTACCTCCTTCGGCACACCGTCGCCCAGGGAATAGTATTTCGGGTTCAGCTTCACCACGGTGGTGTCCTGACGGCGCACCAGGTCGGTGATGAAATAGATGGAGGCTATCACGTTGGATATCATGGTGGCCATGGCCGCGCCGGCCACCTGCAGGTCAAGGGCCAGGATGAAGACGGGGTCCAGCACTATGTTCAGGCCGGCGCCCAGCACCATGCCGAAGCTGGCCTTTTTCGCGTGGCCCTCCGCCCGCACCAGATGGGCAAGGCACGGGTTCATCACCGTGGGCACCGCGCCGATGCACACCGTCCAGAAAAGGTAGCGGGAACAGTGGTCGTAGGTGCCCTCGTTGGCGCCCACCGCGGGCAGCACCACGGGGCGAAGTACGTATATGGCGATACCGTAGACGAAGGCAAGACACACCGCGCTCCACAGACTGAAGGAGGCGGTCCGACGGGCCCGGTCCTCGTTCCCGGCGCCCAGGCTCCGGGATATCAGGCTGGAGCCGCCTATGCCGAAGAGATTGGCGATGCCGGTGAGGAAGATGAAAAGGGGCATGCACAGTCCCGCCGCCGCCACCTGGTTCGGGTCGCCGGTCTGGCCGACGAAGAAGGTGTCCGCCATGTTGTAGACCACGTGCACCAGCTGGCTTATCACGGTGGGCACCACCAAAGCCAGAACGGCGCTGAATACCGGTCGCCGCTCGAATAATTCTGTCTCTTTATCAGTCATTTTCCACGCCTCCCGATCATCTGCCCAGATTAAGGCCGCCGGACAGCTGGGTCGTCTGCCCGGTGATGTAGCCGGATTCCTCGCTGGCGTAAAAGCAGATTATGCCCGCCATGTCCTCCGCCGTGCCGAGACGGCCGAGAGGTATGGAGTCAAGTCTGTCCGCCGGGTCCGGGGTGCCGGGTCTTACGCCCTCCACCCGGGGTATGGCGCCCTTTGACACGCAGTTTACCGTTATGCCGTACCTGGCCAGCCGCGCCGCCGCGTTCACCGTCAGAGACGCCACGGCACCCTTGGCCACGGCGTTCGAAAAACTCTCGTACGTGCCGCCGGAGACGCCCTCCACTGTGGTCATGAGTATTATCCGCGGCGCGGCACTCTTCTTGAGATAGGGCAGCGCCGCCTGTATGGACCTGAAGGCGCCCACGGCCAGATGCTCAAAGCTTTTGGTGAGATTTTCCGGAGGGAGCGTTTCGATGTCGTCGATCTCCCCGTTGTCGCCGATATTGGAGATGACCACGTCGATTCCGCCGAACGTCTCCGCCGCCTTTTTATACGCGGCGGCCAGGTCGCGCCCGCTGTCCGTGAAATATACGCACCGGCCGGGGCACCCGGCGGCCTCGATCTCCGCCGCAAGGGTCTCGGCCTGGGGCACGTTGTGGGTCATGAGCACCACGTTCATGCCGCCGGCGCACAGCGCCGTCGCCGCCGCGCGGCCGTCCCCCGCAGTGGCCCCGGCGAATACCGCCGTTCTGCCTGAAAGAGTCTGCATCTGCCGTACCTCCCGTTATCTTTTTCACTGTCTGGAATTCTACCACACTCCCGGCCCCGCCGCAACAGCCCCGGGACCCGAAAGGGACGAAAACAGCGCACGTAACGCCCCGGATTGTTGACGGATTCATCTTTTGAATGTATTATGGGAATGAATAATCCACAGGAGGATGAATATGCTGCTGTCACAGGTATATCCCGGCGGCTGGAGCCTGAGCCGGGATGACGACACGATAATAGACCACTCCGCCGCCCGCCCCTTCGTCACGGCGGTGCGCCGGGAAAAGACCTATACCGCCAGCCGCGGCACCGTGAAGACCGTGGTGACGGAGGCCGAGCGCGTCCCCCTGCGGGACGCGTCGGAGCGGGACGGGACCGTGGTGCTGTCCGGCGGCGGCCACGAGATAAGCATATCCGTAAGCGAGATGCCGGGCGGCGCGGAGCTGAAGTTCGGCGGGGAACCGGGCTGGGCCTATGAGTTCAGACTTCCCGCCGAGGACGGCGAGGCCGTTTTCGGCGGCGGCGAGCAGTACCGGCAGGTGAACCTGCGGGGCGAAAAGGTGGTCAACTTCGTGTCCGAGCACATAAAGGCCTCCACCATAATCGAAAAAGCGCTGCTGCCCCGGGCGCTGTACAGGGAAAAGCCCCACAGTCAGATAGGCAGTTACTCGCCCATGCCCGTTTTCATCACGGACAGGGGCCGGCTCATAATGTTCGACACCGGGGCCGACGGCACGTCCGACTTCACCGGCGGCGATTACGTTTTTTCCTTCGACGCCTGCCCCGAACGGCTCGTCATATGCCGGGGAGGCAGCTTCCCGGAACTGACCCGGACGCTGGCGGCCATCATCCCCAACCGGCAGTATATACCCGACTGGTGCCGGGAGGGCATGATCCTGGGCGTGCAGGGCGGCACGGAAACGGTGCTGAAAAAGGCCTTTGCCATGCAGGACGCCGGGGCGAAGATATGCGGCGTGTGGTGCCAGGACTGGTCCGGCGAGAACCGCACCGTGATGGGCAAACAGGTGTGGTGGAACTGGGAGGCGGACGAAAAGCTCTACACTGACCTTAAAAACGCCGTAAAAAAGCTGAACGACCGGGGAATAAGATTCCTGGCGTACATAAACCCCTATCTCGTGAAGGACGGGCGCCTTTACGATTACTGCAGGGAAAAGGGATGGCTCATAACCCGCGCCGACGGCACCGTGTACCATATCAAGTCCACAACCTTCGACGCGGGGATGCTGGACCTGACGAATCCCGAGGCGGCATCCTATCTCAAGGACGTGCTGATAAAAAAGAACATGCTGGACCTGGGCGTCTCCGGCTGGATGGCCGATTTCGGCGAGTATCTCCCCACGGACTGCGTTCTTCACGACGGGGACCCCGCGCAGCTGCACAACCGCTGGCCCGTCATGTGGGCCCGGCTCAACCGTGAGGCCATAGAGGAGTACGGGGCGAAGGACGCTTTCTTCTTCACCCGCTCCGGCTATCTGGGCATACAGACTTACGCCCCCGTCATGTGGAACGGGGACCAGCATACCGACACCACCCGGGACTACGGCATGCCCTGCGTCATGCCCGCCAGCTTCTCCCTGGGCTTTTCCGGGGCGGGGATGGTCCACTGCGACGTGGGCGGCTTCTTCTCCTTCGGAAAGATGAAGCGGGACGCCGAACTGTTCACCCGCTGGATGGAGATGGGGGCCTTCTCCCTTCTCATGCGGTCCCACGAGTCCATCCGCCCCTGGGCCAACGCCCAGTTCGACGCGCCGGAGGTGGTAAGGCACACGGTGCGCCTCACCGGCATCCACGCGGCCCTGGCGCCCTATCTGAAAAAGTGCGCCGAGGACGTGACGGCGGGCGTCCCCGCCATCCGGCCCGATTTCTGGGAGGCGATGGACCGCGCCGCCGGTCACGACGAGTACAGCTATTTCCTGGGTGACGACCTGTTCGTGTGCCCCGTTATCGACAAGAGCGCCGTGACCCGGCGGGTATGGCTCCCAGCGGGGGAATGGAAGGACTTCTGGACCGGCGAGGTCCTGGAGGGCGGCAGGGCTTACGACGCCCCGGCACCGCTGGGCCGGATACCGGTATATTACAGAAAAAGCAGCAAATTTGCGGATCTTTTCCGCCGGGCGGCGGAGGAAAATAAATAAAAAGAGGGAAGGAACATGGATAATTCGTACATCTCCCGCACCAGCGGCATAGGCATGAAGGACAAGCTGGGCTACGCCTTCGGCGATATGGCCTCCTGTCTGGTCTTCGGCCTTACCCAGAGCGTGCTGAACAAGTTCTACACCGACGTGCTGGAAATAAGCGTGCTGAGCGTGATGATAATGACCATCATCGCCCGCGTCTGGGACGCGGTTAACGATCCCATCTGGGGCCGCCTCATCGACGGGGCGAAGGTGTATCCCGACGGGCGCTACCGCCACTGGATAAAGGTTTTCGCCGTCCCCGTGGCGGCCGCGGCGGTGCTGATGATGGTGAACGTGAAGGGCATGGCCCCCGCGGGACGGCTGGTGTGGATATACTTCACCTACATCCTCTTCGGCATGCTCTACACCTGCATCAACATCCCCTACGGCTCTCTGGCCCAGGTCATAACCTCCGACGATAAGGAGCGCTCAAGCCTTTCCGTGTTCCGCTCCATCGGCTCTACCTTCGGAGCCATGCCCGCCATGGTGCTGGCCAGCATGTGCTATGTGACGCTGGCCGACGGCACCAAGGCCATGGACGCGGGCAAGGTGCTTGTCGGGGCCGCGGTCATAGCGGTGCTGAGCGTTCTGTTCTATCTGCTGTGCTACGGCTGGTCGAAGGAGCGGGTGCAGACCCGTCCCGAGCCCCGGCAGAAGGGACAGGCGGCAAAGGTCATCAGGACCCTTCTCAAGAGCCGCCCCTTCATGGCCGTGAGCCTTGCCAGCATGCTCTTCCTGGCGGCCCAGATGTTCGGACAGGGCTACAACACCTACCTCTTCCACCACTATTTCAACAAACCGGGCCTGACCATGCTGCCCACCGTGTTCCAGTATCTGCCCGTGGCGGTGGTGATGTTCTTCGCCACCCGGCTGGGCAATAAATTCGGCCGGCGGGAGGTCTGCTCCTGGGGCATACTGCTGGCGGCGGCGTTCTACGCAGTGCTGTTCCTGCTGGCGCTGGCGGGGATAACCAACGTGTGGCTGTATCTCCTGGCCTGCCTTATGAGCGGCATCGGCACTGCCTTCATCTTCCTCCTCGTGTGGGTCATGGCCAACGACGCCATCGACTACAACAAGGTGACCTACGGCCTTAACGACGAGGCCACCAGCTACTCCGTCTACACCTTCATGCGCAAGCTGGGTCAGACGGTGGCCACCATCCTCATAAACGTGCCCCTCCTGCGCATCGGCTACAACGGCAGCGAGCTGAAGACCGAGGGACTGTCCGCCGCGGCGCTGAAGACCATGTACAACTTCTCCGTGATGATCCCGGCGGTGCTGTTCCTGCTGGTGTTCGTGATACTGCGGTTCATGTATCCTCTTGGCAGGAAGCAGATAGAGGAGCTGCAGGTGAAGAAAAACGAGCTTCTGGGCAAGTGATCCCGAAAATAAAAGAAAAACCGGCAGCGGTCATCCGCTGCCGGCTTTTTGTTTTATCTGTACCTGGGGGGCTTCGCCGCGAACAGCCCGTGGCGGTTGCAGCAGGCGTACAGCGCCGTGACCCGCTCTATCCGGAAGCGGGCCTGGGCCGGGCCCTCCGGGTACAGCTTTACGAACTGCACGGCGTTGTCCGACACGGCGGCGAGGAAGGATATATAATGCTCCCGTGTCATGGGGTGATCCACGGTGACGAAGTACTCGTCATCGGATATCTCCGCGCGGATCGCGTGCTCGCCGTCCTCGTCTTCGGGCTGGCAGGGGGGCAGAGTTATGCCGCAGCAGCTCACCACGGCCTCGCCCACGGTGCGGATCACGTTTCCGCATACGGGGCAGACGTAGAAGTGCCCTCTCGCCATGTTTGAGGACGGGTTCTCGTTGCGCACGTCCTCGCCGGAGAGCAGCTCCAGCACGGATATGCCCAGGGCGGCGGCCAGCGGCTCCAGCAGACTTATGTCGGGGAAGCCCTGCCCCGTCTCCCACTTGCTCACCGCCTTGCTGCTCACGTGTATCTTCCGGGCCAGCTCCTCCTGAGTAAGCCTGCCCTTTTCCCGCAGCCTGCGGATGACGGCGCCGGTAACGTATCTGTCCATATGACGACCTCCTTTCGGGAGGATGTTAACACGTCCCGCCCGGAGAGGCAACCTACGCGTCGTGGGATCAGCCGTCCCCCAGCACCTGGTCAAGACGGGCGCTGAGCTCGTCGTCGATGCCCTTCCGGTCGATGCGGCCCACGATGGGCTCGCCCACGATCCTGCCCTCGCCGTCCACCACGTAGGAGGTGGGGAAGACGGTGACGCTCATGGCGAAGAAATGGGCGTCGCTGTCGGCGTCGGGGATGACGTTGCGGTGGGACGCGCCCTTGTCGGCCATGATGGAGCGGGCCGCGGCTATCTCCTTTTCGTCGCCGGAGAGGGTGTCCACGTTTATGGCCACGACCTGCCCGCCCCGCTCCCGCAGGGACTCGTCCAGCGCCGTCAGGGCGGCCAGCTCGCTCAGGCAGGGGCCGCAGGTGCTGTACCAGAAGTTCACCACCGTCACCTTATTGCCGGTGAAAAGCGTCTTGCTGTCCACGCTTTCGCCGTCGAAGTCCACGCCGGTGAAGGCGGGGAAGTACTCCGCGTCCGTCTCGTCGGGCGGCGGGGGGGACGCCTCCTGCGAAGGCGCGGCGCAGCCGGTCAGCAGAAGGAGCGCCGCCAGCGCCAGGGCCGTAAATGGCAGTTTTTTCACTGTTTTCACCTCACCGCGTGAACAGCGGGTCAAGTATTCGTTATCACCCGAACCGGCCGTCCCCGGATCCGAAGAAGAAAAAACGCGAAAGGGTGCCGTCACGCGGGTTTTTCCGGTTTTTATTATATGAAACGGCGGCGCGGATTACAAGAGCGTTTTCCCGCCCGGCGGCGCGGAAAAAGCGCCTGCCCCGGAGGACAGGCGCTTTTTGTTTTTCGCTTCAGTTGGGCACGTACATCTGCCGGTAGGGGTTCGAGCTGTCCGGCGTCACCACCGTGAAGGGGGAGGACAGCACCTCCTCCGTGTCAAGACCGAAGATGGAGCAGTAGTCGAGAAGATGACCCCGCAGCTCCGAAAGGTCCTCCGGTCCGGCGGGCCTTGCCGTCACCTGCCGGGGGAACTCCACCCCGCGGCAGTCGGAGCGGAGGAACATCTTTCCCCCGTGCATGCCGGTGCAGGGGAAAAGACCCACGCACCTCTCCTCCGGCCGGTCCAGGTTGAGCACTATTATCACGCCCCCGGCCTGATATTCCCCGAGAAAACTGCCGGCCTTCCCGCCGATTATCATCAGGGGGGACTTTTCCTTATAGGCCTTCATGTGGATGCCGGCCCGGTAGCCGGCGCTGCCTCTTACGAATATCCTGCCGCCCCGCATGGCGTAGCCGGCGGCGTCGCCTATGCTGCCGTGGACTATCACCGTCCCGGCGTTCATGGTGTCCCCCACGGCGTCCTGGGCGCTGCCCAGCACGGTGAGGGTGCCGCCGTTGAGGTACGCGCCCAGGGCGTTGCCGGGCGTGCCGCGGACGGTCACGTCCCGTCCGCTCATCCCCGCGGCGATGAACCGCTGGCCGCAGCAGCCCTCCACGGTGCACCCGCCGGGGGCCTGCCGTATGGCGTCGTTCAGGGCCCTGTGGTCAAGACCCTCGGCGTTTATCAGCATGCTCATACAGCACCTCCAAACTTTTTTCTGCGTATCTCTGGAGAGAAGGCCGCCGTGGTGGCGGCTTTTTTGAGCGCTTCGAAGTCAATCGAGGACAGCGGCGTTTTTTCCCGGATAAGGGAGGTATATATCCCCGCCCGCTCGTCCCGGCCGATGAGGATGAAGCCCTTGAGAAGGTCGTCCTTCGTGAAAAGCCGCTTGACGGAATCCCCCGTGCGCTCCTCGTACACGTCCCCCTCGTAGGAGCCGGCCGTCATGGCGTGCAGACCGAAGAAGCCGATGGAGTTCATTGGGATGCCCTTGTCGTAGACCCGGCTGCCGCCGGCCATGTTTACGCCCGCGGCGTGGCCCTGCATATACGCGCCGGGCAGGATGGCAAGCACCCTTCGCTGCCCCGCGGAGATATCCATGCCCTCGGCGCAGTCCCCGGCGGCGAAAACGCCGGGCAGGGAGGTGCGCATATACTCGTCCACCGTTATGCCCCGGCCCGTCTCGCCCCCCGCGTCCTTCACCAGGGAGGAGTTGGCCCGTACGCCCACCGCCAGCACCAGCACGTCGAAATCCACGACGGCGCCGCTTTTCATGTACGCTCTGCCGCCGTCGAACCTGACGGCGCTGTCGCCCAGGAGGAAGCTTATCCCGTGCTCCTCCAGGCGGCGCTGCATTATCCCGGCGCATTCCGCGTCCAGAATGCTCGACAGCACCCGGTCGGCCAGGTCGCACACCGTGACGGAGCCCGAGCGCCCGGCGATGCCCTCGGCGCATTTCAGCCCAATGAGGCCCGCGCCGACGATGAGTACGCGGCTTGACTTATCAACAGCCTTTTCCAGCGCCAGCGCGTCGTCAAGGGTCATGAAGGAGAACTTCTTTTCCACCGTATCGAGCCCCTCGAAGCCGGGCACGAAGGGCGCAGACCCCGCCGCGACGCACAGCGCGTCGTACTCAACGGCGGCGCCGTCGTCCAGGGTGACGGTGCGGGAGACAGGGTCCAGTTTCACGGCGGTGCGGCCCCACAGGACGGCGCAGCCGTTTTTTTCGTAGAAATCGTCGGGGCGGTATCCCATGCGGGACAGGTCCGTCTTCCCCTCCAGATAGTAGGAGATGAGGGGGCGGCAGTAAACGCCGCGCTTTTCCGCGGAGACCACCGTTATGCTGCCCCCGCCGTCCGTGCTGCGGATGCCCTCGATGCACCCGGCGGCGGCTATGCCGTTTCCGATGATGACGTATCTTTTCACAGCGCGGCGCCCCTTTCCTCGTATACTATGGCGTTGTTGGGGCAGCCCTTCACGCAGGCGGGCTCTCCCGACGCGTTCTGAAGACACAGCTCGCACTTCTGCATCACGCCCGTCTCGCCCGGGGCCAGAGCGCCGTAGGGACACACCAGCACGCAGGTGAAGCACCCCACGCACCGGTCGGAGTCGATGCGGATGACCCCGTCCTCCTTTGACAGTGCCCCGGCGATGCAGCTTTTGACGCATATGGGGTCCTCACAGTGGCGGCAGGATACGGCGTAGGATATCTTCTCCCCCTCCTCCACGCGGATGCGGGGGTAGATGGGCCTGCCCTTGAGAGCCAGGGCCATGTCGGAAAGCCCGGAGTTGGCGAAGGCGCAGTTGTACTCGCACAGGTGACAGCCCAGGCACCATTCCTCGTTTACGTAGACTCTTTTCATCGTCTTATTCTCCAGCGTGGGAGATCCCCAGGATCTCCAGTTCCTTCTCCGTCAGGCCCACGCCCCGGAGCATGAGCCGGTTGCCCCGCAGGGCCTCAATGGAGTTTATGCCCATGCCGCCCATCATCTCCATTATCTCGTTGCGCCAGGCGGTCATGAGATTTACGAGCCGCCTGCTGCCTATGTCGGGGTTGAGGCGCTTTACCAGCTCCGGCCGCTGGGTGGCTATGCCCCAGTTGCAGTTGCCCGTCTGGCAGGTCCTGCACAGATGGCACCCCAGCGCCAGCAGGGCCGCGGTGGCTATGTAGCAGGCGTCGGCTCCCAGGGCCACGGCCTTTATAACGTCCGCCGCGCTGCGGATGGAGCCGCCCGCCACCAGGGAGACGCTGTTTCGTATGCCCTCGTCCCGGAGCCGCTGATCCACGGCGGCCAGGGCCAGCTCTATGGGTATGCCCACGTTGTCCCGTATCCTGGTGGGAGCGGCGCCGGTGCCGCCGCGGAAGCCGTCGATGGCGATGATGTCGGCGCCGGAGCGGGCGATGCCGCTGGCGATGGCCGCTATGTTGTGCACCGCCGCCACCTTCACGATGACGGGCTTGCGGTACTCGGTGGCCTCCTTCAGGGACAGGACGAGCTGCCGCAGGTCCTCGATGGAATAGATGTCGTGATGGGGGGCGGCGGATATGGCGTCGGAGCCCTCGGGTATCATCCTCGTGCGGGACACGTCCCCCACTATCTTGGCCCCGGGCAGATGGCCGCCGATGCCGGGCTTGGCGCCCTGGCCCATCTTTATCTCTATGGCGGCCC
>JAEETR010000013.1 GCA_016286595.1 Oscillospiraceae bacterium
CTCACGTCCCTGGGCACCTGGGGCCTGCCCCAGATGGTGCAGAAGTTCTACGCCATCAAGAGCGAGGGCGCCATCAACAAGGGTACGATAATCTCCACCGCCTTCGCCTTCGTGGTGGCCGGCGGGTGCTACTTCCTGGGCGGCTTCGGCCGGCTCTTCTCCGACAGAGTCGACATCGCCTCCGGCGGCTACGACTCCATCATCCCCGCCATGCTCTCCGGCCTGCCGGACATCCTCATCGCCGTGGTGGTGATACTGGTGCTGTCCGCCTCCATGTCCACGCTGTCCTCTCTGGTGCTGGCCTCCAGCAGCACGCTGACGCTGGATTTCCTCAAGGGCAATATCATCAAGGACATGGACGAAAAGCGTCAGGTCAGGATCATGCGGGCCCTCATAGTGGTGTTCATCGCCATCAGCGTTGTTCTGGCCATTATCCAGTACAAATCCTCCGTCACCTTCATCGCCCAGCTCATGGGCGTGAGCTGGGGCGCGCTGGCGGGCGCGTTCCTGGCCCCCTTCCTGTACGGCCTGTACTGGAAGCGCACCACCAAGGCGGCCTGCTGGACCAGCTTCGTATTCTCCACGGTGGTCATGCTGGCCAACATCTTCGTGCGCTCCAGCTTCCCCGCCATCCTCCAGTCTCCCATCAACGCCGGCGCTTTCTGCATGCTGGCGGGGCTGGTGATAGTGCCCCTTGTCAGCGCCTTTACGAAGGCTCCCGACAAGGCGCTGGTGGAAGACGCCTTCTCATGCTACGACACGAAGGTCGTGGTTCGTCAGCGGGAGGCCCTGGGCGACCCCGACTGATACGTCCGAGACTGTACAAAAGAAATATGCTGTGGTATTATTGCCACAGCATATTTTTTGCCGGAGGAGCGAATTATGAAGGAAATAACGATATTCCACCTGGACACCTGCCCTTACTGCATAAAGGCGCGCAGGGCGCTGGCGGAGCTGAAAAAGGAAGTTCCCGCCTACGCCGCCGTGGAGGAGAGATGGATAGAGGAGCAGCGCCAGCCGAAGCTCACCGAGGGCTACGACTACTGGTACGTTCCCACCATCTTCTTCGGAAAGCAAAAACTGTATGAGGCCGCCCCCGGACAGGACTACGAAACGATAAAGGGTTTCGTCAGGAATGCTCTGGACGCGGTGATAAACGCGTAAAAAAAGCCCGGACGGCATCGCCGTCCGGGCTTTTTAATGCAGAGGTTATTTGTTGTACACGTAGTCGTCCAGATAGTTCAGGATACCCTCCCGCAGTCCGCTGGTATCGGAGGCGTTGTTGTAGTTGAAGACGTAGACGTCGGTGGCCGTCCTGAGCACTATAAAGCGGGGGATGCGCTTGCTGATGCAGATATTGAAGTCCCCGTACTCGTCGTTGTGGTTCACGCCCATGACGCAGGAGTCGTCCTCCTCGGAGAGGAAGACCTTCACCGTCTCGCCCAGGTCCAGTCTGTCCACGGTCTCCACGCTGGCGATATCCAGCCAGGGTATTATCAGCTTGAAGTCCGTGTCGGTGGGCCCGGTGACGACGAGATAGTCGTCGGTGGGGTAGAAGTCAATGGATTTGCTGGAGCGGTTGTTGCGGAAGAAGATGGCTATCAGCGCCACCACGAGTATAGTCACGACCATGCCGCCCCACTGCTGCTTTTTCGTGGGGGGCTCATAGCCGGTGGTCTCGCCGTTGAGTCTGGGCTTGTAGGTGCCGCCGGCGCTTGAATATTCGTCGTAGGGGTTCTTGCTCAGTATATTCTTTTTCTTTGAGGCACTCATTTGTATCTCCTTCGTGCGGAAGGCCGCGCTGCGGTAATTTCACGTATATTTTACCCGCTTTTCGTCCTTCCTGTCAATACGCAGACGATTATTGCCGCACGGCCGGGTATGCAAGGCCGGCCATGAACCCGTCCATGCTGACGGACTGCACGTCCCCGGCGATGACTTTGTCTCTGTACACGATTATGTCGGCCACCACCCGGTCCGCTGTGCCGGGATGGTTGAGCACCTCGTAAGTGTAGCGCACCGCCTCCAGACCGCCGTAGTTCTTCAGGTCGAAGCCCTGCCCGGTCTGGATGGCGTTGTAATCGTCGTACACGCTGCTGAACGTCTTCGGGATGACGACAGAGGCCGTCTCCAGCGGTTCGTCGGACACCAGCCACCCCAGTGAGCGCAGATACTCCACCCGCTGAGCGTTGGACTTGACCACCGCGGAAAGAGACACGGGGGCGGAGGCGGCCTCGTCCCGGGGCTTGAAAAGCATTATGCCCGCCACCACTACAACGGCCGCGAGCAGCAGCGCGATCAGCAGTTTTCTTTTGTTCAGCTTTGCGGTAAATACGAACATTTTTGTCACCTCACAGCTTGTTTGTACAGTGTATTCCACCCGTCCGGGAAGTATGACCGGCCGTCCGGAGCGGGGCGTTTTGGGCATTTTTGCAACTGCCGAAACTGACCCGTTTTTGGCACATAACGATGAAATTGTCGGAAACAGGCCTGTTGAAACGGCGATTTTTTTCGGATTTTAAGCGAAAAGCACAAAAATTTGTAAAATTGCTATTGAAAAAAGCGATGGGGTCTAATATAATAATGGTTAAAATCACGAATTATGTCCTTGCGTGGTTTGTACGACAAAACCTACGATCTAACACGAAGATATGGAGGGCGCGGGATGTCCAGCAGGATTTTTCAGAGCATAGTCGTCCAGCTCAAAGAGGCGACTGACAGACAGCTCGGAGTTATCGATTCACAGGGCGCCGTGACGGCGACCAGCGATTTTTCCCTCATGGGTACTGTGCCGGTGGCGCCGGAGAGTATCCTCGCCGCAGCCGAGGACAATATGGCCGCGGTGGAGGGCAGGACCTTCAGACTGGCGGGGCGCAGCGCCGACAGCTTTGATTACGCCGTATTCGTCGACGGTGACGACACCGTGGCGGCAAGCCTGTGCATGATGGCCTCCGTGGCCATAGCCGAGGCCAAATCCTATTACGAGGAGAAGTACGACAGACCCTCCTTCGTGAAGAACATCCTCACGGACAATATCCTGCCCGGAGATATCTATATCCATGCCAGAGAGCTGCACATCACCGACGACGTGCCCTGGGCCGTGTTCCTGGTGCGCCAGGTGGGCTCTTCCGAGATGGCTCTGCTGAACATGCTCCGCCGTCTGTGCCCGGACAAACAGAAGGATCTGATCCTGTCCATCAACGCCACCGATGTGGCGGTGGTGCGGGAGCTTCGCACCGGCACCGACGCCAAGGACCTGCAGAAGATGGCCGCGTCCATCCAGCAGGCCGTACAGTCGGAGCTGAACATAAAGACAGTTATCGGCATCGGCACCATCGCCCGCCGTCTGCGGGAGCTGGCCGACTCCTATAAGGAGGCCCAGGTGGCCATCGACGTGGGCAAGGTGTTCTCCCCCGAGGAGACCATCATCAACTACGACAGCCTCGGGATAGGCCGCCTTATATATCAGCTGCCCACCACCATCTGCGAGATGTTCCTGCGTGAGGTGTTCAAGAAGAACCCCATCGATTCCCTCGACGAGGAGACGCTGAAGATAATCAACAAGTTCTTCGAGAACAACCTCAATATATCCGAGACCAGCCGCAAGCTGTTCGTGCACAGAAATACCCTCGTATACCGTCTGGGCAAGATAAAGAAGCTGACGGGCCTCGACCTGCGGGAGTTCGACCAGGCCGTGGTCTTCAAGGTGGCCTTGATGGTCAAGCGGTATCTCGATTCAAGAAAGGCATAACAAGGGGAACTTGCATAGATGGTTCAGCTCACAGAAGTTTTCAAATCCTACGACAACGACACGAAGGCACTTCGCGGCGTCAATCTCAAGATAGACGACGGTGAGTTCGTGTTCCTGGTGGGGCCCTCGGGCTCCGGAAAAACAACGGTAATAAAGCTCATCACCGGTGAGATAGCGCCCACCGACGGCACCGTGATGGTCAACGGCTACAACGTCGGCACCATGAAGATGTCGAAAATGCCGTATCTTCGCAGGACTATCGGCGTTATCTTCCAGGATTTCCGCCTTATCGAGGATAAGAGCGTTTTCGAGAACGTGGCCTTCGCCATGCGGGTCACCGGCGCGTCCAACGCGGAGATCCGCCGCAGGGTGCCCTACGTGCTGGAGCTGGTGGGCCTTGACAACCGCACGAAGCGGCGGCCCAGCGAGCTGTCCGGCGGAGAGCAGCAGAGAGTGGCCATGGCAAGGGCCCTGGTCAACAACCCCAGCCTCATCATCGCCGACGAGCCTACGGGCAACCTTGACCCGGCACGCTCCCTGGAGATAATGATGCTGCTGGAAAAGATAAACGAGCTGGGTACCACCGTGCTGGTGGTCACCCACGAAAAGGAACTGGTGAACCGCTTTTCGAAGCGGGTGGTGGCCATCGACGCGGGCCGCATAATCAGCGACGGGATGGACGGGTATTACACGTATGAGACGAAATAGGATAGGCTACTTCATAAAAGAGGGCGTGGAGAGCATTTTTACCCACGGCCTTATGTCCTTCGCCTCAGTGTGCGTCATAGTGGCGTGCCTTATCATAATGGGCTCGTTCTCGCTGGTGGCGCTGAATATCGACAGCATCATCGACACGCTGGAGAGCGAGAACCAGATGGTGGCCTTCGTCAGCGAGTACGCCTCCGCCGAGAGGACCGCCGCCATCTCCGCGGACCTGAAGGCCATACCCCACGTGTCAAGAGTGGTGTTCGTATCCCGCGAAGAGGCGTGGGAAAGCTTCCTCAAGACCTATGACAACACCAACATGTTTGACGGGCTCGACGCCTCCACCCTGCAGGACAGATACGTGATATATCTTGACGACATCTCCCAGATGGAGCAGGTAAGGGACGCTGTGAGAAACGTGTCCGGCATAGCGAAGGTCAACGCCCATCTTCAGATCGGCGCGGGCTTCGTCAAGCTGCAGCGGGTGGTGACCTTCGTGTCCATATCCCTCGTGGCGATACTGCTGGTCATATCCATGTTCATCATGTCCAACACCATAAAGATCGCCACCTTTGAACGGCGGGAGGAGATCGCCATAATGAAGATGGTGGGGGCCACGAGCAACTTTATCCGCTGGCCCTTCGTCATCGAGGGACTGCTCATCGGCCTTTTCGCCTCACTGCTGGCCTTCGTAATGCAGTGGGGGATATATACCCTTATATCCAACAATTTCCTCACCAACACCGGCCTTTCCTTCATAGTCACGCTGCCGTTCTCCGCGCTGGCGGTGCCGATCCTGATAGTCTTTATCGCCATCGGCTTCCTGGTGGGCGTGGTGGGGAGCCTGGCCGCCATCAAGAATTACCTGAAGGTGTGATCTTTTTTCGAGGAGCCATATGAAGAACAAACAATTCGTGCGCATCGTGTCCATAATCCTTGTGCTGCTGATGGTGCTGGGTATCCTTGTGACCATCATCGCCTCCGGAGCGGGGGCGGTGGCGTCGAAATCCGCGCTGAACAAGCTTAAGGAGCAGCAAAAGGAAATAAAACAGCGGATGCAGGAGATCAAAAGCCAGATAAACTCCGCCGAATACGAGCAGTCCACCGCCCTGGCGAAAAAGCGGGTGCTGGACGAGCAGGTGGAGCTTACCCAGAGCGAGATAGAGAATATATCCGAACAGATCATTCGTTACGACGGATATATTGACGATATGACCGCCGAGGTCGCCAAAGAGAAGGCGGAGGAGGACGCGCAGTGGGACCGCTACAAGGCCCGCATCCGCTCCATGGAGGAGAACGGGGTCATATCCTACTATGAGATAATCTTCGGCGCCAACAGCTATACGGACCTTCTGTCCCGGATAGACTGCATCTCCGAGATAATGGACTCCGACGAGCGCATGTATCAGCAGCTCGTGGCGGCCAGAGAGCGGACCGAGCAGGCCAAGGCCGACCTTGAGGAGGCCAAGGCCGAGAAGGAATCCGCCGTGGAGGAGCTGGAGGACGCCAAGGCCGAGCTCGAGAAGCAGGTGGATGAGGCTTCCGCCATGCTGGAGGAGATAGAGGCCAATCTGGAATCCTACGAGGCGCTTTACAAGGAGGCCGACGCCGAGCGGGCGAAGGTCCAGAAGGAGATAGCCGCCATGGAGGCGGAACTTGAAAAGATGCAGGGTGTCAAGGGCACCGGCTCTTTCATATGGCCCTGCGAAGCGCGGCGCGTAACGTCCACCTACGGCTCCCGCTATCACCCCATACATAAGACTTACCGCTTCCACGCCGGCGTGGACGTGGGCTGCTCCTACGGCTCCAAGGTCTACGCCGCCGACACCGGCACTGTCCTGACCGCGCAGTACAGCTCGTCCTACGGCTACTACGTGGTCATCAGCCACGGCAACGGGTACAGTACCCTTTACGCCCATCTGAGCAAGATAAGCGTCAAGGTGGGTCAGAACGTTACACAGGGCTCCGTTATCGCCTATTCCGGATCCTCCGGCAACGTGACGGGACCCCATCTCCACTTCGAGATACGCAAGAACGGCACCACCATAAACCCGCTGCAGTTCTACACCAACTACGTCATAGACGAATAAACGCGCACACGGCGGAAAACGGCGCGATTTGTCGTGAAAAGTTGTCAGATCGAGCCGCCGCAACTACTTGACAAGAGTTTATACCGTAATTATAATGTGTTAGCCGGGGACTTCGTAACGGGGTCCCCGGTTGAACAGTATAGCCCGGAGGTTTTTCAATATGGCAAGTTCCAACAGATACAAAATGAGCGCCAAGCGCCTTGAGGAGCTGAAGGAAGAGCTCAACTACCTTCAGACCGACAGAGCCAGAGAGGTAGAGGACATGATCCGCGTCGCCCGCTCCTTCGGCGATCTTTCCGAGAACAGCGAGTATGACGACGCCAAGACCGAACAGGGCAAGCTCTATTCCCGCATAGCCGAGATAAGGGATCTTATCGACAACGTGGAGCTGACCGAGGACAACGTATCTTCCGGCATCGTGGGTATCGGAAGCACCGTCACCGTCCGCGACGTGGAGACCGGCGATACAGACAAGTACAAGATAGTCGGCAGCCAGGAAGCCAACCCCGCCCTGGGCCTCATCTCCGACGATTCGCCCCTGGGCACCGGCCTGATGGGCCACGGCGCAGGGGAGACCGTTCACGTGGAGGCGCCCGCCGGAACGCTGGCCTTTGAGATAATAGAGATAGAGTAAGGCGAAGGGAGAAACGCAATGCCTGAAGATAACGCCGCGCCCGTTCAGGAGCTTTCCGAGCTTCTGCAGATAAGACGGGACAAGCTGAAAAAGCTGCAGGAGGAGGGGAGAGACCCCTTCGCCGTCACCAGATTTGACCGCACCGCCTGGAGCGACGATATAAAGAACGCCTTTGAGTCCCTTGACGGCCAGACCGTCGCCGTCGCCGGCCGGATCATGGCAAAGCGGGGCATGGGCAAGGCCATCTTTGCAGACCTGCAGGACGGCCACGGGAAGATCCAGATCTACGTCCGCATGAACGACGTGGGCGAGGAGGCGTTTGACGATTTCAAGCGCTTCGACATCGGTGACATCATCGGCGCCGAGGGCTTCGTTTTCAAGACCCGCATGGGGGAGATATCCGTCCACGTGCAGGGCCTGAAGCTGCTGTCCAAATCCCTGCGGCCCCTGCCGGAGAAATTCCACGGCCTGAGCGATACCGAGACCCGCTACCGTCAGCGCTACGTGGACCTCATCATGAATCCGGACGTCAAGCGTACCTTCGAGATACGCTCTCAGTTCAACGCCTATCTCCGCCATTTCCTTGACAGCCGCGGCTTTATGGAGGTCGAGACTCCCGTTCTCAACACCATCTCCGGCGGCGCCACCGCCCGCCCCTTCATAACCCACCACAATACTCTGGATATAGATATGTATATGCGCATAGCCACCGAGCTGCATCTGAAGCGGCTGATCGTGGGCGGTTTCGAGCGGGTATACGAGATAGGCCGTATCTTCCGCAACGAGGGTATGGACACCAAGCACAATCCCGAGTTCACCACCGTGGAGCTCTATCAGGCCTACACCAACCTTGAAGGCATGATGGACATATTCGAAGAGTTCCTCTCCTCCGCGGCGATGCACATTCTTGGCACCTATAACGTCACCTGGCAGGGACAGGAGATAGACCTGACTCCCGGCTGGCGGCGCATGACCATGGCGGACGCGGTAAAAGAGTACTGCGGCGCCGACTTCATGGCCATAGAGGGCGATGACGACGCGGGCGTGGCCCTTGCGAAGTCCATCGGCGTGGACATGGACGGCGTGGAGCACACCTGGGGCAACGCCCTTTACGAGAGCTTTGACCAGAAGGTGGAGGAGAAGCTCATTCAGCCCACCTTCATCACCATGTACCCCGTGGAGGTGTCCCCTCTGGCCAAGCGCAGTCCCGAGGATCCCCGCCTCACCGAGCGATACGAGCTTTTCATCTGTCACTGCGAGATGGGCAACGCCTTCTCCGAGCTCAACGACCCCATCGACCAGAAGGGCCGCTTTGAGAAGCAGATGGAGCTGCGCGCCAAGGGCGACGAGGAGGCCGGCATGATGGACGAGGATTTCATCAACGCTCTCGAGTACGGCATGCCCCCCACCGGCGGCCTGGGCTTCGGCGTCGACCGATGCGTCATGCTGCTGACCGGCTCCGATTCCATAAGGGACGTGATATTGTTCCCGACAATGAAGCCGTTGGATATGCCCAAGGCCGAAAACAAGGCGGAAGAACAGCCGGTGGAAGCGGCAGTCGAGGCCCCCAAAGTCGAGGAAAAAATCGACTTTTCCAATGTGGTGATCGAGCCTCTCTTCCAGGATCAGGTGGATTTTGAAACCTTCTCCAAGTCCGATTTCCGGGCCGTGAAGGTGCTGGAATGCGAGGCGGTCAAAAAATCCAAGAAGCTCCTGAAGTTCACTTTGGACGATGGAAGCGGTGAGAACCGAACAATTCTAAGCGGTATTCATGCTTTCTACGAGCCGGAGGACCTCATCGGAAAAACCTGTATTGCCATCACGAATCTGCCTCCAAGGGCCATGATGGGCATCGAATCCTGTGGGATGCTCCTCAGCGCCATCCACAAGGAAGGGGAGGAAGAAAAGCTCAATCTGCTGATGGTGGACCCCCACATTCCGGCTGGCGCGAAGCTGTATTAAGGACGGGAAAAAGGGCAAAAAACCCGGTTTAGTCTCCAAAAATCTCCATTTAATCTCCAATTCAGTCGAGATTTTTGAGTAAGTCTTCAAAAAAATCTATAACTGCTTATAAGTCGTTATAAGACCCACCATTCAAGAAAGAATCCTGAGTGGTGGGTCTTTTTTGCTGATAGGGCATGTGGCTCCGACGAGGGGAAGAGATGGTGGGCTCATAGCTGCTTGGAGACAGCCAAATGTTCTGCGAAAGGTCCTGATGCCGCTTAGGGGCCGCTACAAGCGCATCTATGATTGTTCCTCTTGGTGTGATGTAGACAACGCTCAGGCCGCTGCAACGCGCGTCAATTTCTTCTCAGCCTGGTTATCTTTTTCACCAAGAATCAGTCTCTGTCAGTTCGGTTCATAAATGAAGGGGTCAGCTTGCAAAAGAGCAGCAAGCTGACCCCTTTTTTCTTTTTTACACCGTTCCTAGAATCCTATTTGGAAGATTTATGGACTCAATCTTTTTTCAGAAAATCGAGGATCTCCTCAACGGTTTTC
>JAEETR010000136.1 GCA_016286595.1 Oscillospiraceae bacterium
CTCCGCCGAGGCCGCCAAGGCCGGAGACCTGGCCTGCGAGCGCTACGTTCTGGAGCAGGGCAAGCTGCAGATAGAGGTGCTGTGCAACCTGGACAAGGTGGTCCCCGCCGGCGCCGTGCTCATAGCCGCGTGGAACCGCTTTGAGGGAGCCACCGGTCTGCCCGTAAGATGCTGGGCGATTACGGAGTAAGAGCGATAAAAAAGCGGAGATCGCCGCGGAATGCTCAGTAAGGAAACTCTGCTGACGCGGCTGCCGGCTCAAAAGAATACGAAACCGGTGTGACCATGACGGCCACACCGGTTTTTTCTTATGGGTTCCGTGGTGAAGCTTCCGATGCCCGTTATACCTGCGGACAGAGAAAAGACTTCAAAGAACGGGGATTTGTACAGTGATCCGATTACCTTTTATATTCGTATATATCCTCACCTCGGGTGTTCTCTTCTGCCCTGTGCCCTCTGTTATCCCTTCCTCCACCGTACCGGCTTCGTGTCCGGCAGGTGGCCGCCGATCATCTTCTCCATCCACACCATGTCGTACCAGCGGCCGAACTTGTATCCGCAACGGCGGAACCGGCCGGCGACGGCGTATCCCATACGGGCGTGGAAATCCACGCTGTCGTGATTGAGATACTCGTCGTCCTCACCCGCAGGCACCGCGATGCAGGCGTAGAGATTGAGGATGCCCATCTCCCCCAGCTGACGCTCCAGCTCGCCGTAGAGCGCCCTGCCGATGCCACGGCGGCGCATATCCGGGGAGAGATATACGGTCACCTCCACAGACCAGTCGTAGGCGGCGCGGTTCTTGAACGCCCCGGCGTAGGCGTAGCCCACGATTTTTCCGTTCACCTCCGCCGCCAGATAGGGATAGCGCCGCAGGGTGTTTTCGATCCTATGGCGGAACTCGTCCTCTGAGGGCGCGTCGTACTCGAAGGTCACGGCGGTATGGTTGACGTAATATTCGTATATCTCCAGCAGCGCCGCCGCGTCGCCGGGGCGGGCGGGGCGTATTATCAGATCGTCCATAAGGGCCTCCGAAATCGTGTTTTCCACGATTATACAACGGCGGGAAATCATTGACAAGGCGGCGCCCCGGCGATTATACTTGTACCGTAAAAACCATCGAAATCGCCCGACGGCGTGGGAGGGAAACATGGCACGCATAGATAAAACCAATTACTATCTTGACATCGCCCAGACGGTGGCGGAGCGCTCCACCTGTCTTCGCCGGTGCTACGGCGCCATAATCGTGAAGGACGATCAGATAGTGGCCACCGGCTACAACGGCGCCCCCAGAGGACGCAAGAACTGCGTCGACCTTGGGCACTGCCTCCGGGACCAGCTGGGTATACCCTCCGGCGAGCGGTACGAGCTTTGCCGCTCGGTCCACGCCGAGGCCAACGCCATCATCGCCGCCGCCCGCAGCCAGTGCATAGGCGCCACGCTGTACCTGGCCGGGAAGAACGCCAAGACCGGCGATTATATGGCCGACACCTCCCCCTGCTCCATGTGCCGCCGCCTCATTATCAACGCCGGAATAACCCGTGTGGTCTGCCGCACCGGGGACGGTCAGTTCACCGTTACGGACGTGCGCGACTGGATTTATAACGACGATTCCATATCCCAGGCGTAAAAAAACCGAAAAAACCACGATATTCCGCCGCGGGCCTGTTGTAATCCTTTGCAGCAGGCCCGTTTTGTGTTACAATCTAATTTGGAAAAGTATCGACTGAGTTTCATCGGAGGGCGCCATGGCTCCATTGAAGAAAAACGAAACAGTTACCGCCGACATCACCGGCTGGTCCTCCGACGGCGACGGCGTGGCCCGCGTCGGCGGGCAGGTGATGTTCGTCCGGGGCGCCATAGAGGGAGAGACGTGCCGCGTGCGCGTGCTGAAGGCGGGGAAGAACGCCGCCTGGGGCCGCGCGGAGGAGATAATCGTGCCCTCGCCCCACAGGATAACGCCGGCGTGTCCCTCCTTCGGAAAGTGCGGAGGCTGCGGCCTTCTGCACATGGACTACGGGGAGGAGCTGCGCTTCAAGCGGCAGAAGGTGGACGACGCCCTTGCGCGCATCGGCGGCCTTGACCTGCGGACCGAGTCCATAACCGGGGCCGACGAGCCGGAGGGCTACCGCAACAAGGCAATATACAGCGTGGGCGGCGTCACCGGGGCCGCGGTCATGGGCTTTTACCGCCGCCGCAGCCACGACGTGGTGGGCGCGGAGGGCTGCCTCATAGAGACGGGCTACTCCCGCCGGGCCGCCGAGGCCGTACGGCGCTGGATGAACGAGTACGGCATACCGCCCTACGATCCCGGGACGGGTGAGGGCGTGCGCCGGGTGTTCTGCCGATACGGACAGGGCACCGGGCAGGGCCAGACGGTGGTAGTCACCGGCACCGCCGTACTGCCGGGGAAGGATGAGCTCGTCGCCGCCGTAACGGCCGCCTGCCCGGAGACGGTGAGCATAATGCAGAACGTAAACGGCGCCCCGGGCGACACGGTGCTGTCGCCGGAGTATATCCCGGTATGGGGCGCCGACGCCATACGGGACACGCTGTGCGGCTTCGGGTTCGAGCTGGCGCCGGGGGCCTTCTATCAGGTGAACAGGGCCCAGGCACAGCGACTTTACGAAAAGGCCGTGGAGTTTGCCGCGCCGGACGGCTGCCGTGTGCTGGATCTTTATTGCGGCGCCGGCACCATCACGCTGTGCCTTGCGGGCAAGGCCGCAGAGGCCGTAGGTGCGGAGATCGTCCCCGCCGCCGTGGAAAACGCCCGGAAAAACGCCGCGGACAACGGTGTCCGGAACGTCCGGTTCATCTGCGCGGACGCCGCCGAGGCGGCAAGGACCCTTCTTGACGAGGGCTTCCGCCCCGACGTGATAACCGTGGATCCGCCCCGGAAGGGGCTGCTGCCCGGTACGGCGGAGGTCATCGCCTCCATGGGGCCGGAGCGGGTGGTGTACGTCTCCTGCGACCCGGCCACGCTGGCAAGGGACTTGAAGATATTTGCCGGCCTGGGCTATAAGGCCGTCCGCGCCGCCGCCTTCGATCTGTTTCCGAGAACGAACCATGTGGAGTGCGTGACATTGATAACACATAAATAGACAAATCAGGATTGATGGAGAAAACAGAAATGATATTCGAAATGATACCTTGCGCAGGAGACGACAGGGAGTTTCTCGTAGAACAGGCGGACAATGCTTTCAACACGATCGCACAGCCGGAAG
>JAEETR010000137.1 GCA_016286595.1 Oscillospiraceae bacterium
GCCGCCTCGTCGGCGGTTATGACGCTCTCACCCACGCTTCTGGCGCTGTCCCACGTAAGCACGGCGCCGCCGGCACAGGTCACTTCCGCGCTGACGGGACCGCCGGAATACCCCTCCACTGTCCAAACGGGCAGATTGCCGTCCCGCCGCCCTGCGGAGCGGAGGACGTTCCGGGAAAGCCCGGTATATTTTGCCGCGGCGTCGATAGCGTGCTCCTCGTCGATCTCCTCCGCACCCTCGATGAAAAGAGGCTTTTTTCCCTCTATGTGGCGGGAAAAGGGGCCGTCGTACATCAGCTCCGGCACGTCCGGCAGATCCGACTCCATCTTCTGTATTCCCGAGGACAGACCGGAGGGCAGCATGTCGTCGGCATTGCCGGCGGCGTCCTCCGCCGCCATTATCCCACCGCTGCCCAGCGTCAGGGCGTAATCGGCGGCGATGAGCTCGTCGGACAGGGAAGCGGCGGCGTCGGACAATGTCCGCAGAGCGTCATACTCCTCGTCGCCGCACCTGTACCCGGCGGCAGAGCGGCGGGCAATATAATCGCAGTAATCGCCCACGCGGGTGACGAACCCGGCGGTGCGTTCAAGGGAGCCGTCGGAGGAGGGCAGCATGCCCAGCAGCATCCTCGCACCGTCCGCCTCGGAGGACACCTCCCCGCAGACCCGGCACATCATCTCCGGAGTGGAGCAGCAAAGCCCATTCAAAAGCGATACTCTCATGCCCTCCACGCAGTCGGTCAGTTCCGAGAAGGCCCGGGAATACCCGGCGGTTATCTCCCTGCGAAGCCGCGCCTCCCGCAGATGGGCGGAGTATATGAAGCCGCCCATAACGGCGGCGGCAGCCAGCAAAAAGGCGGCGGCCCGTACAGCGCCCCGCCGGGACAGGTTGATTTTTTCCATAAAAATTCCCCCTTACGGCTTATTGTGCCGCAAAGGGGAATAATTTTACTGGTAATTATTTACGTACTCAGCTTTTCAATGCCCAACGCCATCCGGCGGAGCGTCTCTTCCTTTCCGAGGATGCGGCATATCTCCACCGCGCCGCCGGGGGTCACAGCCATGCCGGACACGGCTATGCGCAGGGGCCACATGGCGGTGGCGTTCTTCATGCCCTCCGCCTCGGCAAAGGCGGTGAGCGCGCCGAGGATGCCGTCCTGCGTCCAGTCGGACAGACCCTCAAGTACGGGCGTCAGCTTTTTGAGTACGCCGAGGGATATCTCCGCGTTGGTTTTGGATTTTTTGTTGGTGAAAAGCTCGATATCGTAGTCCGGCAGGGCGTCGAAGAAACCGATCTTTTCCGGGATGTCCGTGAGCTTTTCGGTGCGCTGCTGGAGAAGAGGAGCGATATCCTCCGGCTTTATGCCGGGATTTTTCACCGCCCGGCGGATGTAGGGGGCGGCGGCCTGCGCGAACTGTTCGGGGGTCATCGCCCGCAGATAGGCGGCGTTGAAATACGTGAGCTTGTCTATGTCGAATATGGCGGGGGATTTGGAGATGCCGCCGATGTCGAAGGCCTCGACCAGCTCCTCCAGGGAGAAGAACTCCTGCTCGGCCTTGTCGCCCCGGGGAGACCAGCCCAGCAGCGCCACGTAGTTGAGTATGGCGGTGGTGAGATAACCCTGCTCCTTCAGGTCCTCGTAGCTGGGGTCGCCGTTGCGCTTTGACATCTTGTGCTGAGCGTCCCGCATGACGGGGGAGCAGTGCACGTATGTTGGCACTTCCCAGCCGAAGCCCTCGTACAGGAGATTGTACTTGGGGGCGGAGGAGAGATACTCGGTGCCGCGGACCACGTGGGTTATGCCCATCAGATGGTCGTCGATGACGTTGGCGAAGTTGTAGGTGGCAAGACCGTCACGCTTGAGCAGTACCTGGTCGTCAAGAGTCTTGTTCTCAACGGTGATATCGCCGAAGGAGGCGTCGCGGAAGGTGGTGGTGCCCTCGTGGGGGATTAGCTGGCGGATGACGAAGGGCTCTCCGGCCTCGGCGCGGGCAAGGGACTGGGCGGGGTCCAGGGAACGGCAGGGATCGTCGGCCCGGTCAAACTCACCGGTGTCCTCCTCGCTCTCCGTCTTCTCGCAGAAGCAGTAGTAGGCGTGACCTTTTTCCACCAGCAGACGGGCGTACTTGCCGTACATATCCCGGCGCTGGGACTGGATATAGGGAGCCACGGGACCACCCACGTCGGGGCCCTCGTCATGGTCCAGCCTGCACTCCTCCAGAGTCCTGTATATCACGTCGGTGGCGCCCTCCACGAGGCGGCCCTGGTCCGTGTCCTCAATGCGCAGGATAAAGGTGCCCTTGGCATGGCGGGCGATGAGCCAGGTGTACAGCGCCGTGCGCAGGTTGCCCACGTGCATGTAGCCGGTGGGGCTCGGTGCGAAACGGGTACGCACGCCGCCTTTGGGGATACGGGCCTCCATATCGTCAAACCACTTGGTGTCGATCATCGTAAATAACCTCCGGGTAGTCGTATATACGATGATTTTACCCTTTTGCGGCGGGAATTACAAGGGGGAAAGTCGCCGGGCGCATTTATATGCTTGCGATAGGCCCGCCCGGGGCGTATAATGTTCTGTAGATTTCCGTCGATATCCGCGGCGGAAAAAAGAGGTAGGAAATGACACAGACCGTTACGGAAACAGAAAAGAAAACCGGCGCGCCGGTCAGGGGAAGACCGGTGAGTTGGGCGTACCCGGCGTTTTTCCCCGTCACGATAATCTATATGGAGGCCATCCTGGCCCTGTTCACGTACAGACAGATACTCTGGCCCGGCGCGGCGTTCATCGCGCTTTTTTCCATAGCCGCGGGCGGCGTGCTTTTCGCCGTATGCGCCTTGCTCCACAGGCAGGCGAGACTTGCCGCCATGCGCCTCCTGACATTTGTTATTTTCCTTATTTTCGCCGTACAGACGGTGTATTATGAGATATTCAAGACCTTCACCGTGGTTTCCTCCGTTTCCCGCGCGGGAGACGTGCTGACCTCATTCTGGGCCCAGGCACTGTCCGGCATAGGCAGGAGCATAGTGCCGCTTCTCCTGCTGGCCGTGCCGTTTATACTGCTGTGCGCGTTCGGCAGACGGTTCGTGCCCCATGAGCGCAGCTCATGGCGGCTCACGGCACTGCTCCTGGCCGCGGCGGCCGCGGTATACTGCGGCGCGGTGTGGTGCGTGACCGTCACCGACGGGGGCATAATGTCTTACCGCTACGCGTATTACGATGCGTTTTCCCCGGAGATGGCGGTGCCGCGGTTCGGCATGCTCACCTCCGTCCGCCTCGACCTGAAAAACGCCGTGAACGGCGGCGGCACGGAGGACCCGGAGATACCGCCCGAGGAGCCCGTACAGACGGCACAGCCGGAACAGACTCTGCCCGTTCAGCCCTCACAGCCCGCCGTCACCGTACCGGAGACGCCGCCCGTGACCGACGTGCCCGAGCCGGCGGAGCCGGTGACCGATATTCCGGCCGAGCCCGAACCGGAGCCGGAGGTCGTCGACACGTCCCCCAACGTGATGGAGATCGACTTTGAAACCCTCATCTCCGGCGAGACGGACAGCGTCGTAAGAGGCATGCACGAGTATTTTGCCTCGGTGGAGCCCACCAATAAAAACGAGTACACCGGCATGTTCAAGGGAAAGAATCTCGTGTGGATAGTGGCCGAGGCGTTTTCCTCCCTCTGCCTGGACGACGTACATACGCCTACGCTGTCGAAGATGGCGCGGGAGGGGTTCGTATTCAACAACTTCTACAATCCCGTGTGGGGCGTGTCGACCAGCGACGGAGAGTACGTCACCCTCACGTCTCTTATCCCCAAGAGCGGGGTATGGAGCTTCTCAAGAAGCGCGAAGAACGATATGCATTTCGCCATGGGCAATCTCATGCGGGACATGGGCTACAACACCCGGGCCTACCACGACAACACCTACACCTATTATGACCGGGATTCCAGCCACCCCAACATGGGCTACGATTACGTGGGAGTTGGAAACGGCCTGAACATAACGAAGCAGTGGCCCGAGTCGGACCTTGAGATGATGCAGGAGACGGTGGGGGACTACGTCGGCACGGGACAGCCCTTCCACGTGTACTACATGTCCGTCAGCGGCCATCTGCAGTACACGTTCAACGACAATATGATGTCCTACAAGCATCTGGAGGACGTACGGGATATGCGGCAGGCGGGCTATTCCATTCCGGCCTCGGCATACGTGGCCTGTCAGATGGAGTTCGACCAGGCCGTGCAGTATCTCATCGACTCGCTGGACGCGGCAGGAGAGCTGGATGACACTGTGATCGTAATATCCGGCGACCATTACCCCTACGGCCTGGAGCAGTCCGAGCTGGAGGAGCTGGCGGGACATAAGCTCGACAAGGAGTTTGAGATCTACCGCTCCGCGCTTATAATATGGAACAGCGCCATGGAGACCGTGGAGGTGGACAAGTACTGCTGCAGTCTTGACGTGCTGCCCACGCTGCTGAACCTTTTCGGCATAGAGTACGACTCCCGGCTCCTTATGGGGCGGGATATACTGTCCGACTCGGAGCCGCTGGTCATATTCCAGACCCGCAGCTTCATATGCGGGCTGGGGCGATACGACTGCCGAAGGGACAAGTTCATCCCCAACGAGGGGGCGGAGGTGCCCGACGGTTACGCCGCCGAAGTGATGAAGACGGTGAACGCCAGATTCGAGTACTCCAAAAAGATACTTGAAAAGGACTATTACAGGGTACTGTTTGGAGAAAGCTGATGTGGTACGAGAGAACTGAACGGCTCCTGGGGCCTGAGGTCGTGGAGCGGCTTAAAAACGCCGGCGTGGTACTGTTCGGCGTGGGCGGCGTGGGCAGCTACGCGGCCGAGGCGCTGACGAGAGCCGGCATAGGCCGTCTGACCTTCGTAGACGGCGACACGGTGCAGGAGTCGAACCTGAACCGTCAGCTGGCGGCGCTGCGGTCAAATCTGGGCAGGAACAAGGCCGAGGTTATGGCTGAGCGCGCCAGGGACATAAACCCCGAGGCCGAGATAACCGCCGTGCCGCAGTTCTATACCGCCGACAACGCGGATATGATAGACTTTTCCCAATACGACTACGCGGCCGACGCCATAGACATGGTCACGTCAAAGCTTATTATAGCAAGACGCTGTTACGAGCAGGGTACGCCCCTCATTTCAAGCTGCGGCACCGGCAACAAGCTGGACCCCACGCTGTTCGAGGTGCGGGACATATTCGATACCGATACAGATCCCCTGGCACGGGTCATGCGCCGCGAGCTGCGCAGGCTGGGGATAGAACGATATACGGTCGTATATTCCCCGGAGAAGCCGAGAGCGGCGGAAGGGGGACTTATAGGCACCGTGTCCTTCGTGCCGGGCTCGGCGGGCCTTGTGCTGGCCGGGAAGATAATAAGAGATATCGCCGGGGTCTGAATCCCGGAGAAATAACGTTCGGAGGGCGGAAAATGGCCCAGGAAAACGAAAAAGTGAAAGCCCCGTGGCTGAAAAATTTCGGAGACTTGCCCCACACGCTGGAGTATCCCTCTCTCACCATGTACGGCGCCGTACGTGAGGCGGCGGAAAAGTATCCGGACTATATCGCCTTCGACTTCATGGGGAGAAAAACGACCTATAAAAAACTGGCGGACAGCATCCTGCGCTGCGCCAGGGCGCTGAAGGCGCTGAACGTGGGGGCGGGGGACAGGGTCACCATCGCCATGCCCAACTGTCCCCAGGCCATTTATATGCTCTACGCCGTGAACGCGGTGGGCGCCGTGGCCAACATGATCCACCCGCTGTCCAGTCAGAACGAGATAGAGTTCTACATCAACGCCTCGAAGAGCGCCACGGTGCTGACGCTGGACCAGTTCTACGGCAAGATAGCCGCTATAAGAGCCGATACGGGACTTAAAAACGTCATCATCGCCTCCGTGGGCGACGCACTGGACCCCGTAAAGAAGCTGGGCTACGCCCTTACAGAGGGGCGCAGAATAGAGAAGATCCCGGACGACGCCGATATCATCCGCTGGAAGGATTTCATGGGCGGGGCAAGGCGCTTCACCGGCGACCCCGTGACGGCCCGTGCCGACGGTGACGAGGCCGTGATACTCTACTCCGGCGGCACCACCGGCACCACCAAGGGCATACTTCTGACCAACAGAAATTTCAACGCTCTGGGCGCGCAGGTGCTGGCGGCCAACCCCATGTTCCGCCCCGGCGACAGGATGCTGGCGGCCATGCCTCTTTTCCACGGCTTCGGTCTGGGCGTGTGCATCCACACCATGCTGTCCAGCGGAGGGCGGTGCGTGCTGGTGCCCCGGTTCACACCCAAGAGCTACGGCAGGCTGATAACCGGCGCGAAATGCAATTTCATCGCCGGTGTCCCCACCCTCTACGAGGCGCTCCTGCGGCTGGAGGGTATGGAGAAGGCGGACCTGAGCAGTCTGAAGGGCGTGTTCTCCGGCGGCGACTCGCTGTCTGTGGAGCTTAAAAAGAAGCTGGACAAATTCCTTTACGACCACCGCTGCGCCGTGCAGGTGCGGGAGGGCTACGGCACCACTGAGACCGTCACCGCCTGCTGCCTGACGCCGCCCCACATGCATAAGGAGGGGAGTATAGGTCTGCCCTTCCCGGACATGTATATGAAGATAGTAAAGCCCGGCACCGACGAGGAGCTGCCCTTCGGTCAGGAGGGCGAGATACTCATCGCCGGGCCTACGGTGATGAAGTGCTATATGGACAATCCGGAGGAGACGGCAAAGACCCTGCGCACCCACGCCGACGGCATGACCTGGGTATATACCGGCGATCTTGGCGTTATGGACGAGGACGGCTTCATCTATTTCAGGGGCCGCCTCAAGAGAATGATAATCACCTCAGGCTACAACGTTTATCCCCAGAGGATAGAGAATATCCTGGACGCCAACGAGCTCGTGCAGATGAGCTGCGTCATCGGCGTGCCGGACTCCTACCGCATGCAGCGGGTAAAGGCCTTCGTCATGCTGCGCCCCGGCGTACCCGCCACGGAGGAGACGCGGCAGAAGCTGATGGATTACTGCCGTCAGAACATCGCCAGATACGCAGCGCCCAGGGAGATAGAGTTCCGGGACGAGCTGCCCAAGACGCTGGTGGGCAAGGTGGCGTACAAGATACTTGAGGAAGAGGAAATAAACAAAAGCCGCTCCGAAAAGCCGGAGGGCGGGGAATAAGGAGGTAATTTCCATGATAAGAAGAGCAGACGAGTGCGCCGTGAGCGTCAGGGAAGCGATGAGAGGCGGTCCGGGCAGCGTGAAGCAGGTGGAGGTCGCCAAAAAAGAGGAGATGTTCTCCAAAGCCAGGCTTTTCGCGAAGCTTGTGCTGGAGCCGGGCTGCGGCATAGGGCAGCACGTCCACGAGGGCGAGTGCGAGATATTCTACGTCCTCAAGGGATGCGCCACGTATTTCGACAACGGCACGGAGGTCACTCTCAGACCCGGCGACGTGGCCGTCTGCGGAGACGGCGAGAGCCACGCCGTTACCAACAACGGCACCGAAACGCTGGAGATAATAGCCGTTATCCCGACGAAATGAGCAAATCTGCGCATAAAAAGGCCTGCGGTATCCGATGCCGCGGGCCTTTGTTCTGTTGAAAAACTAAAATTTGACAAAAGGGCTTTACTTTATTTCTTTAGAGTTGTAAAATATAAGAACACGGGATGACGGGACCATTCCCGCGCCTGATCAACAGCCAGTTTTTCCCACGCGGAGGAAATGGAGGATCAAATTGAAAAAGGATATAAAGAGCGAGAGATATACCGGCATGTACGAGGCGATACTCACCCTTGAGACCCTTGAGGAGTGCGTCAAGTTCTTCACCGACCTTTGCAGCATAACGGAGCTCAAGGCGATGGAGCAGCGTTATCAGGTGGCCGAGATGCTGGAAAAAGGCATGATCTATAACGATATTCTCAAGGAGACCGGCGCCTCCAGCGCCACCATAAGCCGCGTGAACCGCTCCCTGCGATACGGTGACGGCGGCTATGAGGTCGTTTTCGGCAGACTTAAGGAGAAGAAGGAACAGGAGTGAGCAGCTATAATTCATTGGCGCCGTTTTACGATGTCCTGACGAGGGACGTCGATTACGGCGCTTTTGTCGCTCTTTACGAGCGTATCTTCATGGAATACGGCGTCAGCGTACGGGACGTGATCGACCTGGCCTGCGGTACCGGCACCGTGTCCTGCCTGCTGGCGGAGCGGGGGTACGAGGTCATTGGCGTGGACTCGTCGGAGGACATGCTGCTTTCCGCCTCGGAAAAGGCGGACAGGACGAAATGCGTCGTAAAGCCCATTTTCATCAATCAGCCGCTGGAAGAGCTGGACCTTTACGGCACCGCCTCGGCGGCGGTCTGCGCCCTTGACGGCATCAACTATATAGAGCCCTGGAGCCTGACGGACGTCTTTTACAAGGTGTCTTTGTTCGTGGAGCCGGGGGGAGTGTTCATCTTCGACGTGCTCACGCCGGAGGAGCTGGAGAGCCGCGACGGGCAGACTTATCTGGACGAGACGGAGGACCTGTTCTGCCTGTGGCAGTCCGGCTTCGACTTCGATCAGCAGACCATAGATTACAGCGTGGACATCTTTTCGAAGGTGGGGGAGCTGTGGGAGCGGTTTTATGAGGAGCACAC
>JAEETR010000138.1 GCA_016286595.1 Oscillospiraceae bacterium
AGAGCCCTTACCCACCGCTTTGCCTATCTCGTCAACGAGCTGGGCATACTGCCGGGGAACATCCTTTGCGTGACGTTCACCAACAAGTCCGCCAACGAGATGCGCCGCCGTATCCATAATCTGACCGGCGACAACGACACCGGCTACGTCAACACCTTCCACGGCTTCTGCGTGTCGGTGCTGCAGGAGGACAGCTACGCGGTGCAGTACCCGAAAAGCTTTCTGGTGCTGGACAACTCCGACGTGGACTCCATGCTGCGCATAATCTACGATGAGAGGGGCCTTACCCTGCGGGACAGGACCTTCTCCGCAGCCCGGGATATGATAGAGATACGCAAGTGCATCACCCAGCCGGAGTATTACGAGGACATGATAAACATGTCCCTGGACGTGCTGAAAGAAAAATACGACCGGGCGGAAAAGGCCGACGACATCATCTTCTACGGCTATCTCTATCAGGAGAAAAAGTGCTTCGCCCTTGATTACAACGATCTCATAAAGTTCACGCTGTATATTTTCCAGCAGCATCACGACATCCGGGACAAGTGGCAGCAGCGGCTGGAATATATAATGATAGACGAGTTCCAGGACATCGACGAGCTGCAGTACAGGCTGATGCGGGTGCTGTGCGCCTATCACAACAACCTTTTCGTGGTGGGCGACCCGGACCAGACGATATACACCTGGCGCGGCGCCAGCGTGAAGTATCTGATGGATTTCGACGCACAGTTCCCCGGCACCAGGACAATAATGATGATGGAGAACTACCGCTCCGTGCCGGAGATACTGTCCGCCGCCAACTGCCTTATCGCCAGAAATGAAAACCGTATCAAAAAAGATCTCATCCCCACCCTGCCGAAGGGCTTGAAGCCCGTGGTGCACTACGCCGCCGACCCCGACGACGAGGCCGCGTGGGTATCCGGCGAGATAACCAGGCTTCACGACGCGGGGGAACCATACAGAAGCATGGCGGTGCTGTACCGGGCGCATTACATGACCCGGGCGCTGGAGGAATCCCTCATCCGGGACAAGATACCTTATACTATATATTCCGGCGTGCAGTTTTTCGAGCGCAAAGAGATCAAGGACGTTCTTTCCTATCTGCGGATGATCGTCAGTCAGGACGATTTATCCTTCGCCCGCATTGTCAACGTCCCCAGGCGCAACATGGGCGAGCGGCGCATGGCCTTCCTCCGGGAGAAGGCCGACGCAGAGGGCATCACCCTCTACGCCGCGCTGAAAAAGTACGCCGACGACGAGATCTTCCGGGGTACGAAAGCCCGCTCCTTCATCAGTTTGATAGACAGCTTTTCTCAAAGCTGGGAGGGGCGGCAGATATCCGAGGTGCTCTCCGCCGTGATAAACGACAGCGGCTACGAAAAGATGCTCCGCACCGAGGGCGCGCAGGACCGTCTGGACAATCTGGCCGAGCTGAAGCAGTCCATATACGAGTACGAGACCACCTGCGGCGAGGAGGCCACCCTGCCCCACTATCTCACACACATCGCCCTTTTCACCAACGCAGACGCCGAGGCCGACTCCGGCAGCGACAAGGTGCGGCTGATGACGGTCCACGCGGCGAAGGGCCTTGAATTTCCCGCCGTGTTCCTCATATCCATGAACGAGGGGGGCTTCCCCACCCGCCGGGTGCGGACTCTGCCCGCCATGGAGGAGGAGCGCCGTCTGGCCTTCGTGGCCGTGACCCGTGCCGAAAAGCGGCTGTACTTCTCCCTGGCCGAGGGCCGGGGCTTTGACGGCGCGCCCCGTTACCCCTCACGCTTCCTGCTGGATATAGACGACGAGCTGCTGTCCTTCACCCACGAGCCCAGGCCCGATCTGGTGGCGGACGCCCGGGAGTATATCAGGCAGCACGCCGCCCGCCTTGCGGCTGGGGAAACGGCGGCGTCCATAGTCCCCGGCAGCCGGGTGCGCCACAGCGTTTTCGGCGAGGGCGACGTTACCGCCGTTGATTCCGACAAGGGCGCGTATATGATCAAATTCGACTCCATGCCCACCCCCCGGGCAATATCCTTCCGGGCGAAGCTGGAGATCGTGCCGAGGACATCATAAAAGAAGCATTCAAGAGCTTGCTCTCCAACGGCGAGAAGTGCCGAAGGTGCAGCAGTTGAATGCTTCCGTAAGAAGTATAACATAGTTCCGGGAAATTGGCAACAGCGGGTTTAGGTGCTATACCCGCATTGGAACACCGACCCAGTCCGGAGGAAATCGACGCGAAGGTATCGGAGATACTGAATACGCCGCGCTGAGAAATACGATGACAACACCTGACGCGAAATAATAGCGAGGTTACCTATGAAAAATGACGACAATACCGGCCGTTTCACCGGCTTTGCCGACGTGTACGACGACGTGCGGCCACGTCAGCCGGAAAAGCTGACGCAGTTCATCATAAACTATCTGGGCCATGCGCCCCGGAGGGTGGTGGATCTGGGCTGCGGCACGGGCGTTTCCACGATGGTGTGGCAGAGCGTGTGCCCCGACGTGATAGGCGTTGACGCCAGCGACGACATGATCGCCGCCGCGAAGGCCAAGGAACGCCCCGGTCTTCGGTTCATAAAAGCCTTCGGCAGCGATACCGGACTTGAAGCGGGCAGCGCCGACGCGGTGGTGTGCTCCATGTCCTTCCACTGGATGGAGCCCGTGTCCACCCTCGCGGAGATCGACCGCATCCTTGCCCCCGGCGGCGTTTTTGCCGCGGTGGACTACGACTGGCCTCCCGTCACGGCCTGGGAGGCGGAGGCGGCGTATATGAAGGTATACAACGTCCTCCGCAGGGCCGAGAAGGAGGACGCCGACGTGTCCGCCACCTTCACCCGTTACGACAAGAACCGCCATCTGGACAATATGCGCTCCTCCGGTTATTTCCGCTACTGCCGGGAGATACTCTTCTCCGCCGCCGAGGACTGCACCGCGGAGAAGTTCGTGAACATACTGCGCTCCCAGGGCAGCTTCAACACTGTCATGGCCCTGCGGCCGGAGCTGGTACGGCGGGAATATGAGGAGTTCTGCGACACGGTACGCCGCGTTTACGGGGACTCCCATTTCCCCGCGGAGTACTGCTACCGTATGCGCATAGGCGTCAAATAATGAAAGTAAGCCATTGCTAACCCTGCGATTTGAAAAGACGGGGACGGATCGAACCGTCCCCGTCTTTTTGTGCGGTCCTTTCAGCGGAAAAAGCGGCGCAGGGGAAATCTGTCGTATATCTCCCAGACCCGGTCGATCGCGTCCGAGCACTTGCCGATGAGCCAGCCGTTGACAAGGGCGCACAGCACCGTGCCCCATTTTACGCCCTCGAACCGGCCGAATCCGAAGAACGCGAAGGACATTACTATGGCCAGGACGCAGCTAGCGCAGTCGTATATGGTCTTCATTTTATGGTCGGGCATGCCGGTTTTCTCCGCCAGCTCCTTGACGAAAAGCTCGTACACCTCCGGGGCTATGTAGGTCTTGAAGAAAAGCGCCACGCCGACGGCGCAAAAGGCAATACCCAGAAGGAAATACGCTGTCCTTGAGACGAGGCCGAAGGTGGGTATCAGGGCCACGGCCTTCATCCATCCGTCCAGCAAAAGGCCGTACAGAACCGCCGTTACGAAGGAAAAAAGGAAGTACGGCCGGAACTTTTTTACCGTGATGACCAGGGCGACGAGCAGCACCGCCTGGAAGGTGTACTCCGCCATACCGAAGGAGAAGAACGGCAGGGTCCGGGATATTTTCAGATGCAGCAGATAGGCCGGGGCAACCACCATCGAAAGGCCGAAGCCCGCCGCTTCCATAAAGGCCGCGCCCAG
>JAEETR010000139.1 GCA_016286595.1 Oscillospiraceae bacterium
CCCATGAACATGGGAAGTCCGGCGCCGGAGCCGATGAATACGGCCTCGTAACCCGCTTCAAAGAGCTCGTCCACGGATACGGTCTTGCCGATGACCATATTGGTCTCGATGTCCACTCCAAGCTTTTCCAGGTTGGCAACTTCCTTCTTCACTATATCCTTGGGCAGTCTGAACTCGGGGATGCCGTAGGTCAGAACGCCGCCGGCGGCGTGAAGCGACTCGTATATGGTAACGGCGTAACCGGCCCTCGCCAGCTCGCCGGCGCAGGTCAGGCCCGCGGGGCCGGAGCCCACCACGGCCACCTTATGGCCGTTAGGCACAGGCTTTTCTGCCTTGGCGGCATTGTTCTCGAGGGCCCAGTCGGCTACGAAACGCTCAAGACGTCCTATGCCCACGCTCTCGCCCTTTATGCCGCGGATGCACTTGCCCTCGCACTGGCTCTCCTGGGGGCACACACGGCCGCACACGGCGGGCAGGGCGTTCGCGCTGCTGAGTATATCGTAGGCGCTCTGCATATCCCCCTCACGGACCTTGCCGATGAAGGCGGGGATGGGCACGTTCACGGGGCAGCCCTCCACACAGCGGGGGTTCTTGCAGTCAAGGCAGCGGTTCGATTCCTTGAGAGCCTCCTCCATGGTGTAGCCCAGGGCCACCTCCAGGAAGTTCTTGTTGCGCACGTCGGGGGCCTGCTCGGCCATTTTCGTCTTCTCAAGAGTCATGTCAGCCATTGCGCACACCTCCCGTAAGATTGCAGATATGGGCTTCCTTCGCCTTCTGCTCAAAGTCTTTGTAAGTGGTCAGTCGGCTGATGGCCTCGTCAAAATCCACTTGATGGCCGTCAAAATCCGGGCCGTCGACGCAGGCGAACATCACCTTGCCGCCCACGGTGACGCGGCAGCAGCCGCACATGCCGGTGCCGTCTATCATAATGGGGTTCATGCTGACGGTGGCGGGCACGCCGTACTTCGCGGCCACCCGGCAGCAGAATTTCATCATCGCGAGAGGGCCGATGGCGAACATCATGGCGCACTCCGGTCCGTCCTTCAGCAGCTCCTCCAGCTTGACGGTGGTGAAGCCGGCAAAGCCGTAGCTGCCGTCGTCGGTGCAGACGTACAGTTCGTCGGAAGCGGCGCGCATCTCGTCCTCAAGGATGACGATGTCCTTCGTGCGGAAGCCCACGACGGTCTCCACCTTTGCGCCGGCATCCTTCAGAGCCTTCGCCACGGGAAGCGCGATGGCGCTGCCCAGACCGCCGCCCACGACGATCACGCGTTTGCCCTCGTATCCCTCCACCTCGGTGGGTTTGCCCAGAGGGCCGACAAAGTCGGAAAGGCACTGGCCCACCTCGAGCTCCTCAAGGCACATGGTGGTGGCGCCTATGGCCTGGAAAATGACGGTAACGCTGCCGTCCTCTCCGCAGCTGGACACGGTGAGAGGTATCCTCTCCCCCTCTTCATCGACGCGCAGTATGACGAACTGACCGGCTTTGGCCTTCTTCGCACAGGCGGGAGCGTAGACGGCTATGCGGGTGGTGCCGGGCGTAAGCGTCTCCTTGCGCATCAGCTCATATTTCCGGGGCACGTATATCACCTCTTTCGAGTTTAATAATTCAAATATAAAGTTAATCCGAGTCGAAACCGACCCGGATTAACATCAATACGATACAAAATCAGGAATATCTCTTATTCTTGTTTTTCCTGGCCGCCTCAGACTTTTTGCGACGCTTTACACTGGGGCTCTGATAATACTCCTTCTTCCGGAAGTCGGCAAGAACGCCTGATTTTGCGCAAGTCCTCTTAAATCTCTTAAGAGCGTTATCCAAAGACTCGCCTTCCTTGACATGGATCTCTGACATCTGTTTCCCTCCCTCCGGCTGCTGATTTCTTCGATATTATAATTTGATTGAAGATGAATGTCAATAAAAATTATTCGTTTATTTGACGGTTTTTCTTAATTGTTCCATTTACCGTGCGGGCTTTACGATGAGATTGACCAGCCTGTTCTTCACGACTATGGTCTTGACTATCTCCATGCCCTCTATCTGGCGCTTCACCTTCTCGTTGTCCTTCACCGCGGCGATAACGGTATCGTCGTCGCTGTCGGCGGGTACGGTGACGGTGGCCCGGAGCTTGCCGTTTATCTGCACGGCCAGTTCCCGCTCGCTCTCGACCATGGCCTTCTCGTCGAACTCAGGCCATTTTGACGCGGCGGCGTAGCCCTTGAAGCCCTGCATCTGCCACAGCTCCTCCACTATGTGGGGGGCAAAGGGGGACAGCATCTGCAGCAGGGCCTTGATATCTCCCCGGCTGGGCTTGTTGTCGGAGTAGGCGTTCACCAGAGCCATCAGCGCGGCGATGGCGGTGTTGAACTTCATCTGCTCGATGTCCTCCCCCACCTTCTTTATGGTGCGGTGGACGATGGCGGAGTTGGCGGCGGAATAGCTCTCGTCGCCGGGTATCTGCTTCTCGGCCAGGTTCCAGACCTTGTCGAGGAAGCGCTTACAGCCCTTCACGGCGGTGGAGGACCAGGTGGCGGTCTTCTCGAAATCGCCGATGAACATGATGTAAAGGCGCAGGGTGTCGGCGCCGAACTCCTTGACCACGTCGTCGGGATTGACCACGTTGCCCAGGGATTTGGACATCTTTACGCTGGGGCGAAGGGCGAGATTGCCGTACTTGTCGATGAGCGCCTGCTTCTCGGCCTCGGACTCCACGTTGCCCACGTAGTGGGGGTTCTGGCCCAGTATCATGCCGTGGCTGGTGCGCTTTGCGTAAGGCTCCTTGGTGTGCACCACGCCGATATCATAAAGGAACTTGTGCCAGAAGCGGGAGTAGAGCAGGTGGAGCGTGGTGTGCTCCATGCCGCCGTTATACCAGTCCACAGGGCCCCAGTATTCCTCGGCGGATTTGCTGACGGCCTCGCTGTCGTTGTGGGGATCCATATAGCGCAGGAAGTACCAGCTGGAACCGGCCCAGTTGGGCATGGTGTCAGTCTCCCGGCGGGCGGGGCCTCCGCAGCAGGGGCAGGTGGTGTTGACCCAGTCGGTCATCTTGGCGAGGGGGCTCTCACCGTCGTCCGTGGGCTCGTAGCTCTCCACGTTGGGCAGTTTGAGGGGCAGCTCGCTCTCGGGGATGGCCTGCCAGCCGCATTTGTCGCAGTACACCAGGGGGATGGGCTCGCCCCAGTAGCGCTGACGGGAGAACACCCAGTCACGGAGCTTGAAATTGACCTTCTGCTCCCCCAGGCCCTTGTCGGTGAGCCACTGGATTATCTTCTTCTTGGCCTCCTCCACGGGCAGTCCGTTGAGGAAACCGGAGTTGACGAGTATGCCCGTGTCGCAGTCGGTGAAGGCGGCCTCTTCCACGTTGCCGCCGGCCACCACCTCAATGATGGGCAGGTTGAATTTCTTGGCGAACTCCCAGTCGCGCTCGTCGTGGCCGGGAACGGCCATTATAGCGCCGGTGCCATAGGTGGCCAGCACGTAGTCGGAGATAAAGATGGGTATCTCGTCGCCGGTGACGGGGTTGATGGCCCGGACGCCCTTTATCTCAACGCCGGTCTTGTCCTTGTTTATCTCGGTGCGCTCAAAATCGCTCTTCTTTGCCGCCGCGGCCTGATATTCCCTCACCTCGTCCAGGTTGGAGATGGCGTCGGCCCAGCTGTCGAGGATGGGGTGCTCCGGGGAGATGACCATGTAGGTCACGCCGAAAAGGGTGTCGGCACGGGTGGTGAATACCCGCAGCTTGTCGCCCTTTGTGGTGCCGAAATCCACCTCCGCGCCGTAGGAACGGCCTATCCAGTTGCGCTGCTGTGTCTTGACGCGGTCGATGAAGTCAAGGTCGTCCAGATCGTCGATGAGGCGGTCGGCGTACTTGGTGATGGCCAGCATCCACTGGCTCTTCTCCTTGCGCACCACCTCGCTGCCGCAACGCTCGCACACGCCCTCCACGACCTCTTCATTGGCCAGCACCACTTTGCAGGAGGTGCACCAGTTGACGGACATGGTGGCCTTGTACGCAAGGCCGCGCTTGAACATCTGCAGGAATATCCACTGGGTCCACTTGTAATAGTCCGGGTCGGAGGTGTTCACCACCCGGTCCCAGTCGAAGCCGTAGCCCAGCATCTTAAGCTGGTTGGTGAAGTTGGCGATATTGTCGTGAGTGACCACAGCCGGATGGATGTGGTTTTTGATGGCGTAGTTCTCCGTGGGCAGGCCGAAGGCGTCGTAGCCGATGGGGAAAAGCACGTTGTAGCCGTCCATCCTCTTTTTGCGGGTAATGACGTCCATGGCGGTATAGGGCCGGGGATGACCCACGTGAAGGCCCTGCCCGGAGGGGTACGGGAACTCAATAAGACCGTAGAATTTGGGCTTTTTGGAATCGTTCTCGGCGCGATAGGGCTTCTCCCGCTCCCATATCTCCTGCCACTTCTTCTCTATTCTGGCAAAATCGTAGTTCATATCGACTCATTTCCTCCTGACACCGGGTCACTTCAGCATTTCTGCCGTATCCACAACAGGAGCGTCTGACCACAGGTGCTCCAGATTGTAAAAGTTTCTGACTTCCTCAAGGAATATGTGGACCACCACGCAGCCGAAGTCCACCAGGACCCAGCCGCCGTCACGATAGCCCTCCTTGCGCAGGGGCGGCTCCTCCTGCTCGGACAGCGCCTTGTCCACTGCGTCGGTAAGGGTCTTTATCATGGTGGTGGACGAGGCGGTGCATATGATGAAGTAATCCGCCAGGACGGTGAGCTCTCTGGTAGCCAGCACCTTTATATCCCTGGCCATCTTGTCGTCGAGGGCTTTTACTGCTATGCACGCGACTTCATAGGGGGTAAGCATCAATAATCCATTCCTTTCATTGTGCCGGCGCTTCTCGGCCGGTAAGGCACGTTATACTCCGTCAGTTGCCCCAGGAGGGGTTGCCCGCGTATACGCCGCTGGTGGAGTATATCTTCCGGGTCTCCGGGTCTCTCGTGAGTATGTTCAGGTCCTCCAGAAGAATGTCCTCATAGAAGGGGTTCAGGGTGGCGTTGAGCATCTGCACCCACTCCTCGGGGTAGATGGACACGTAGGAGACCCACTGGCCGCCGTGCTTCACCACGTCCTCATAATTGCCGGGCACGGTGTAGAAGTTGATGTTCTCCACGTCCATCTTGAAGAACTCCTTGGCAAACCAGATAAGGTTGCCGGTGGTCAGGTCGGTGTCAACGTAATTGACGAAGAGGTCCACGAGAGTATTGAGGTTGAGCTTGTCCGCCTTGGCGATGATCTGTGCGGCGGCGGCCTTCAAAAAGTCCTGCTGGGTGCCGATACGGCCGATATCCTGATCTTCGTATCCGCTGCGGAAGCGCATGACCTGCACCGCCGTGGCGCCGTCAAGATGCTGCTGGCCCTTGGACACGTGGATATAAAGGCCCTGCTCCGGATCCTCGTAATTCATGCTTCTGGGCACGTAGTAATCAATGCCGCCCACGGCGTCAACCAGCTTGACGAAGGCGCTGAGCTTGACCCGGGCGTAGAAATCCACCTCGTAGCCCAGGATGTCGGCCAGCGTCTCCACCGCGCCGGGCATTCCGCCGCCGTAGCAGTAGATGGAGTTGGCCTTCTTAACGCTCCAGGACACGTTCACCATGGTGTCTCTGGGGATGCTCACCACGTTGAGCGTGTAGTTTTCAACGTCAAAGGTGGCCACCATTATGGTATCGGTATTGCCGTAGCCGTTGTCCATGCCCATGAGAAGGAAGCTGTACTTGTTCTGATTGCGTCCCGTCAGCGGGGCTGGCTCGACAGGGGTGTCTTCGGTTTTGCTGCCGGAATTGCTGGGCGTGGCGGCGGCCGTGCCCGTGGACTGTGCCGGCTGCGTCGGCGCAGTCTGTCCGGTACCGGCGGAGGTCGAGGCGGAGGTGCGGCGGTTGTTGTTTATCTCCGGGGGCTTGACCATGACTCTCCATGCTATGAGGAGGCCGACTGCCGTCACGATGAGCAGGCTCACCAGGGCGATGACGACCCTCCACGGGAAGGCCGCGGCCCGCCGGGCCATGATCTCCTCAAACTCTTCTTCCTCGTCCATCTCCTCGGCTTCGTCCAGCTCGTCGGAGAAAAGATCGTAGGTCCGGGCACTGCCGCTGTCCCGCCCGGGCTCCTGGATGCTGATATTATCGGTCCTGACGGGCGCGGCGCGGCGGATGACGACTCCCTCGGCCAGCAGGTCCAGCGGTCCGGTGTTATCGTCCTGCTTCTCCTGCTCCTGCTCCGGATCACTGAACACGATGTTCTCCGGCTCCACGGGCGCCGGGCGGTCCGCCTCCGGCACTCCCCTGACGGCGCCGAAGCCGCCCATAAACTCTTCGTCGTTCAGGATATCATCCAAACCGCTGACGTCGCCTATATCGAAACCGTTATCAGCGTCGTTCCTTATTATCTCGTTGTCCGCGCTGCCGCGCCGGGGTCTTCTGCTGTTGCCAAATAACTTCATCTCAACCTTGCCCTTTATTCAGCTCCAGCCATCTCATGGCCAGAACCGTTCTTTCATGGGGGACGATCCCCCGCCGTGTCATATCCTCGATGCTCATGGCGTAGCCCAGAAGCATCGCCTCGTCAAGATCCTCAAAGGCCAGACTCCGCAGACGCTCGACGCCGGGAAAATCCCGCGTAGGCTCCACGTAGTCGGCCATATAGATTATCTTCTCCAGCAGCGACATATCCTCTTTGCCGGTGGTGTGGTAATTTATGGCTGAGCACACCGCCTCGCTGCAGCCGAATTCCGCCGCGGCAATAGCCGCCGCAGTCTTCGAGTGGAGGAGATTTGCCGACTGCTTTTCCATTTTGTCAGCTATAATACCATATCTTTCACACATTATCAACTGTTCGTCGAGGGACAGTTTTTTCGTTATATCGTGGAGTATGGCGGCCTCCCTGGCGTCCTCCTCATCTGCGCCCCAGCGCCGCGCAAGCATGACGGCCGTCTCCTCGCAGCCCTGTACGTGGGGGATGCGGGTGGGCTTGAGCATGGCGAAGGCCCTGCGGCGAAGGAAGTCGAAGCTCGGTTTAACGCCGTAGAGTCTGTGCCTGACGATGAAGGAGTAAACGTTTTCGTCCAGATATTCCTCGCCCATTCTTCGCGGAAGAGCCTCGCGCACCTGGGTGGAGGACACCTCGAAGGGCCTGTTCTTCACCACCCGGCACCGGGCTGAGTACGTCTTTTCAAGATACCCGGCGAAGCGCTCTATGTCCGCCCCGTCCCCCTCACGGGAGAGGGCGCACAGCGTGCAGGAGGACAGAATATCCTTAAATCTGTACCATTTCTCTATACCCAGGAACATATCGGTACCCATGATAAGATAGACGGTATCCGTCGGGTAAATGTTCCGGATCTGGGAAAGAGTATCTACGGTATAGCTCCTGCCGCCCCGGGTTATCTCCATATCGGAGATCTCGGCGCAGGGAACGCCAGCCATGGCAAGGCGGGTCATCTCCAGGCGCTGCTGCGCGTCGGCGGACCCCGCCTTCAGTTCCTTGTGCGGAGGCTGCGCGGTCGGTATCACCAGCAGGCGGTCCAGCCCGAGAGCCCCTGCCGCGTCAGAAGCGGCAAGGGTATGCCCTTTATGGGGCGGGTCGAAGGTCCCGCCGTAGATACCGATCTTCATGGGATCAGCCCCTTTATTTCGGAAGTACGATCCGCTTTTCCGCGGGGATATCCCTGTTGGGCTTATACAGCACGAAGCGTCTGCCGATGGCCTGCACCGTCTCGGCGCCGAGCTGCTCCGCCAGCGCATCGCAGGCCTCTCTGGCCGTGAGCGGGCAGGTCTCCTGCACCGCGCACTTAATGAGTTCTCTGTTGGAGAACGCTTTTCCCGCCTCGTCCGCGACGCTGTCGGTCAGGCCGTTCCTGCCCACGAAGAGGATCACCTCCAGGTTGGAGGCAAGGCCCTTCAGATATGCTCTTTGTCTGCTGTTAAGCATGGTATTTCCCCGTTTCAAGGTATTTTTTCAGCTCTCCCCGGAATTTCACGAGAGCCTGTGCCCGGTGGGACACCCTGTTTTTGTCCTCGGGAGCCATCTGCGCGGAGGAGATATCAAGCCCCTCCGGACGGAAAACGCTGTCGTAGCCGAAGCCGTTGTCGCCTATCATAGCGTAAAGGATGGTGCCGTGCCATCTGGCGGAGGCTGTGACGGTGTCGCCGTTGGGGAAAACGCAGCAGATCGCGCTTTCAAAATAGGCTCTTCTGTCCGTCACGCCCTCCATCTTTTCAAGCAGGTACAGATTTCTCTGCTCGTCGGTATCGTCGTGGCTGCCGGTGTAGCGGGCGCTGTGGATGCCCGGCTCCCCGTTCAGCGCCTCGACGCAAAGGCCGGAATCGTCCGCTATGGCGGGCAGACCGGTGGCGGCGCAGGCCGCCGCCGCCTTTATATAGGCGTTTTCCGCAAAGGTGGAGCCGGTCTCCTCCACGTCAAGGTCCGCTCCGGCCTCCGCCTGGGTCATTATCTCCACGTCGGACAAAATGGCCCGGAACTCGCGTATCTTTCCCTTATTGTTTGACGCCAGCACAAGCTTCATGACAGCAGCGCCTCCAGGAATTCTCCGCTGTCGAAGGGGACGAGGTCGTCAGCCTGCTCGCCCACGCCCACGTACCGCACCGGCACGCCCAGCTGGGAGACGATGGCGAACACTATGCCGCCCTTGGCGGTGCCGTCCAGCTTCGTAAGGACTATACCGGTGAGGCCAACGGTCTTCTTGAACTCCATGGCCTGATTCAGACCGTTCTGACCGGTGGTGGCATCCAGCACCAGAAGCGTCTCCACGCTGGCGCCGGGAGCCTCACGGGTTATGACGCGGCCTATCTTGGCCAGCTCGTTCATAAGATTGGACTTGTTGTGGAGCCGTCCGGCGGTATCCACGATGACCACGTCGGTGCCCCGGGCCTTGGCGGCGTTGAGCGCGTCGAACACCACTGCCGCGGGGTCGGAGCCCTCCTCGTGGCGCACGAAATCGGCTCCGGTGCGGTCGGCCCATATCTTAAGCTGGTCGGCAGCGGCGGCACGGAACGTGTCCCCCGCGGCCAGCAGCACCTTTTTGCCCTCGTCTGTAAGGCGGTTCGCCAGCTTGCCGATGGTGGTGGTCTTGCCCACGCCGTTGACGCCCACCACGAGTATCACGGAGGGCTTCGTGTCGAGCTTCAATTCTCCGCCGGAACCGGCAAGCATCTCCGTGAGGATCTCTGCAAGCGCCCCCCGGACCTCCTCGCTGCCGCGGTACCCGCGCTGCTTCACCAGGTCCCGCAGACGCTCCACCGCCTCCATGGAGGTCTCCGCCCCCACGTCTGAGGTGATGAGCAGTTCCTCCAGTTCGTCGAAGAACTCCTCGTTCTCGCCGGTAAAACCGGCCACCACGCTGTTGAGCCTGGTGGAAAAGCTCTTTTTCGTCTTTTCAAGGCCGCTTTTTATCTTGTCAAAAAAGCCCATTTGCGTTCATTCCTTTGCAAGTGATTTTTCCGCCTCTTCAATATCCATCTTCAGGATGCGGGATACGCCCTTTTCCTGCATGGTCACGCCGTACAGCACGTCGGCGCTCTCCATGGTGGAGCGGCGGTGGGTGACCACGAAGAACTGGGTCCCGTCCAGATTGCCCCGCATGTAGTTGGCAAATTTCAGGGCGTTGGCCTCGTCCAGCGCGGCGTCTATCTCGTCCATGATGACGAAGGGCGTGGGACGCACCTTCAGCACCGCGAAGTAGAGGGCTATCGCCACGAAGGCCTTCTCGCCGCCGGACAGCAGCGTTATGGTCTTGAGCGCCTTGCCCGGGGGCTGAACCTTGATCTCGATGCCGCTTTCCAGCACGTTCTCCGGTTCCTCAAGCTCGAGAGACGCCCGTCCGCCCCCGAAGAGTTCCAGGAACGTCTGGGAGAATATCTCCTGCACCCTGCCGAACTCCCGGACGAAGATGCCGCTCATCTGCCGGGTTATCTCGTCGATTATGCCGGTTATCTCCTCTTTTGAGGCGGTTATGTCGTCCCGCTGGTCGGTAAGGAAGGTATATCGCTCGTTCACCCGCTGGTACTCGTCTATGGCGCCGATGTTGGGGGTACCCAGCTTCGACATGTCCCGGCGGATCTCAGCGGCGCGGCGGCGGGCTTCGGTGACGTTCTCCAGCTCAATGCGCACGTTAAGCGCGTCGGTGTGGGTCAGCTCGTAATTGTCCCACAGTCTGTCAATTATCTGCTTTTCCTCCATGGAGAGGGCCTGCAGGCGCTGCTCACAGCGTCCGTTCTCCCGCTCAAGCTCCAGCAGGCGGCGGTTAACGTCCTGATAAGAGCGGTCCTGCTTCGTGCGCTCCGTCTCCACCTCCATGCGGCGGCGGGTCACGTCGGCCACGTTCTGGCGGCACTGCTCTGCCATGGCCCGCATGGCGGCGATCTCCGAGGTGCGCTGTTCCAGCTCCGCGGTGATCTCCACGGTCCTGCGCCGCAGCTGCTCCGCAGTCTCGTTCTGCTTTTCTCTGTTGCCTGTCAGATCCCTGATGAGCGCGTCAAGCTCGCTGACGGACTGGGCCGCCGCGGCCTTCTCCGCCTCCAGCGACGCTCTTTCGGCCCGAAGCTGACCTATCCGCTCCATTACGCCGGCCCGGTCCTCCTGCCGGCGCTGTCTGTCACCCTCCAGAGCGGCAATCTGCTCCTTAAGGGCGCCATTTTCATTCTCAAGTTCCGCGATGGTCCGCTTTTTCTCATCGATCATGGCGGTGATGCGTCCCACCCGCTCTCCGATGGACTCAGACTCGCTGCGCAGGGCGTCGTAAGCCTCCTGCAGGGAGGCGACGAGATATTCCCTTCTCTCAAGCTCGGCGGAAAGGCGCACCACGGCGTCCTCGGCCTGCCTGAGCTGGGCGGAAGCCGTCTGCGTCTCGTACTCGGCGGCGTCGAAGGCGCGCTTCGTGTCGGCGGCGGCGCGCTGAGCCTCGTCGAATCTGGCGGAAGCTCTCTTCTCCTGACCGTCCAGCGCGCGCAGCTCGTTGGCCCGGGACAGTATGCCCGTGTTCCTGGACACGCTTCCTCCGGTCATGCTGCCGCCGGCGTTCATCACCTGGCCGTCCAGCGTGACGATGCGGAAACGGTGTCCATACTTTCCCGCTATCCTTATGGCGCAGTCCAGATCCTCCGCCACGGCGATGCGGCCCAGAAGATTCAGATATATGCCGGAAAACTTATCGTCGTACTCCACCAGATCGCTGGCTATGCCGATGAAGCCCTCTTCCCTGTCCAGGCCCCGTTCCTCAAGGCGGCGGCCGGTTATGACCGACACGGGAAGGCAGGTGGCGCGGCCAGCGTCAAGGCGCTTGAGGAGTTCGATGACCGCTTTGCCGCTGGACTCGTTGGCCACGATCATATTCTGCATGGCTCCGCCCAGAGCCGTCTCGATGGCCAGGGCGTACTCCTCCTTCGCCTTCACCAGCTCCGCCACGGGACCGAAAACGCCCCGCACAGTGCCCCGTCCGGCCTCCCGCATGACGGTCCGCACGGCCTTGGAGTAGCCCTCGTACTCCTTTTCCATCTGGGAAAGGAGCTTGATGCGGGAGCGAAGGGCCTCCAGATCCATGGTCCGACGCACCACGTCGGCGGCGGCGTCCTCCATCTTCTTGCGGCTGGAATCCCGCCGGAGCTCATAGCCCCGGAGCATATTCGTGGATGAGGTGACCTCATCGTTAGCTTTTTTCAGTTCGTCGGCACACTGGGCCGCCTCGTTTTTTGCCTGCTCAAGACGCTGTGCGGCTGCGCCTGTGTCTGCCAGGAGCGTGGTGCTCCTGTCGTCGTTCTCCTGCAGCATCGCCGCAAGGGACGACAGTTCCTGCCTTGCGTCCGCCAGGCTTTCGGCCGTCTTTTCCGCGGCGGCGGACAGCTCCGCGCCGTGCTCGTCGGCCCGGGTCTGCCCTCTGTCTATTTCGTCCGCGGCGGACTGGGCGGAGGCGATATCGCCGTCAAGGCGGGACGTCTGTGCGTCTATCTCGTCCATTCTCCGGCGGCGCGTATCGATCTGCGACTGTATGGAGGAGCTTCTCCCCTCCTGCTGCTGCATCTCCTCGTCTATGCGGACCACGTTTTCGTTGGTGTGGGCCAGGTCCGCGTTGAGAAGCTCCATCTGCGACTTCAGCTCCGCCACCTTGCCATCCACCTCGGATGCAAGGTTACGGGCATTTTCCGCCTCGGCGTCCAGCGTGCGCAGCTGTTCTATGAGCTCCTCGCCCCGGCGGTACATCTGCTCCAGGCTGTCCTTGGTCTCCTGCAGCTCCTGGGCGACGGCTTTCCCGTTCGCCTCCAGCCTTTCGCGCTGGGCGGTGATGTTCTCCATATCCCGCAGCCACAGCGAAACCTCCGTCTGTCGGAGGGAATCGCGCAGGGAGAGGTACTTTTTCGCCTTTTCGGACTGTTCCTTCAAAGGCCCAACCTGCAGCTCCAGCTCGGATATCTTGTCGTTTACGCGCAGGAGGTTCTCCTCGGCTCTGTCCAGCTTTCGCTGGGCTTCCTCCTTGCGGCTGCGGTAACGGGATATGCCCGCCGCCTCCTCGAACAGTTCACGCCTGTCGGTGGAGCGCAGGGAGAGTATCTCGTCTATTCTGCCCTGACCGATGACGCTGTAACCGTCCCGGCCAAGGCCCGTGTCCATGAAAAGTTCCTGTATGTCCCTAAGACGGACGGGGCGGCGGTTTATGCTGTACTCGCTCTCCCCGACCCGGTAATATCTGCGGGTGACCTCCACCTCGTCGGCGTCCACGTCCAGCTCACGGGCGGAGTTGTCCAGGATCATGGTGACCTCGCAGTAGCCGGTCTGGCGGCGGGTCTGGGTACCGCCGAATATCACGTCCTCCATCCTGCCGCCGCGAAGGCTGCGGGAGGACTGTTCGCCCATGACCCACATGAGGGCGTCGGCGATGTTGGACTTGCCGGAGCCGTTGGGGCCGACGATGGCGGTTATCTTTTTTTCAAACGTAAGGCGTGTTTTTTCCGGGAATGACTTGAATCCCTGGATCTCCAGAGCCTTCAGATACAAATACACCAACTCCGCAACATAAAAGTTTATAAGAAGACAAGATATTATACTATGTTTGGCAATCCTTGGCAACTATATATTGTGCAAAAAGGGACCGAAAACGGCAAAAAGAGTGTATATATTGCCGATGGCGCCAAGCAGAAAGGGACACGCCCCCAGGCGTGTCCCCAACCGTATTTTGCGTCGGCGCTATTTTATCCGCACTACCTCCATGCCTTCCGCTTCGCATTCGGCAAAACGCACGGAGCCAAGGCCGAACTCGTCCTTCAGCGCCGCGGCGTTGCACCTGTGCTGGCCCACCGCGGCGGATATCTTTCCCGGGGCAACTCCGAAAACCACGTCAGCCCCTCTGTCGTTTTCCGACAGGAGCGCCCGTTCCCTTTTCAGGTATCTTTGTCCCTCCGCCAGCTCCCGCAGGGCAGGATGGTAGGCGCCGGCCGCCGCCTCGCCGCCGGACAGGTCCTCCGTTGGGTTCAGGCCGAAACGGATGACGGGGATGCCGGCCTCGTCGAACATGTCGAGCAGCACCGCTCCAAGCCGCGTCGCGTCCTCCACCGTGTGCTCCGCGTACGTCCCGGAGCGCCACATGTCGTAAAGGGTGGTCCCCTTCACCACCACGGTGGGGTAAATGCGCACGCCGTCGGGCTTCATTTCTATGAGCCGCCGGGCGGTATAGATCGACCTTTCCGGCGTATCTCCCGGAAGGCCGGTCATCATCTGCAGTATAAGCTCGAAGCCCGCGTCCTTCACCATTTTCGCGGCGGAGACGACGTCCGCGGCGGTGTGGCCTCTGCCGGAGGCCTCCAGCACCTCGGGGCACATGGACTGAACGCCCAGCTCCACCGTCCTCACGCCGCTGCGGCGCAGCAGCGCCAGCTTTTCACCGTCGATACAGTCGGGCCGGGTGGAAAGGCGTATGCTCTCAAGTCTGCCGTCGGCCAGATAGGGGGCGGCGGCGTCAAGCAGGGCGCGCTGTTCGTTTTCCGGGATGGCTGTGAAGCTGCCGCCGTAGAAGGCAAGGCACGCCGCCGTGCCGTCAGGCAGCTTTGCAAGGCCCTCGTCGAGGGCGGCGCGGACCGTGTCGGCCGTGGCGGGGCGGAGACTTCCGGATATGCGGTTCTGGTCGCAGAAAACGCACAGATACGGGCACCCAAGATGGGGCACGAATACGGGGATTATGCTTCTTTTCGCCGCCATTTTCTCACCTCCCGGTATCTTTTCGGATTCCGTATTGAAAAACGCGAGGCGGACCGTGCCTGCCTCGCGCTGCGTGTTCATTTTTCGGCGTCCCGGAGGCGCTCGATGCCCTCCTTGGCCGCCCGCTGCTCGGCGTCCTTCTTGCTGCGGCCGGAACCGGAGCCGATCACCTCGCCGTTGAGGCGCACCTCCACGG
>JAEETR010000140.1 GCA_016286595.1 Oscillospiraceae bacterium
ACGCCCACGCGAAGGGCCCCGTCAAGGGCCTTGCCGGTGGAAGCGGTGTAGTCCACGGTCACGGGATTGGTGGGATCGAGATACACGTTCAGGGGATCCCTGGTGGTGTAGATCTTGTACTCGTCGAAAACGTAGGCCACCTTGGTGGTGTTGTTCTCGGCGGCGTTGGTGTAGGTGGCGGCGGTGTCGCCCTCGGAAGCGGTGGCCTTGGTGTAGCCGCTGGCGTACAGGCTCATTTTGCCGTTGGCGTCGGGTCCGGCCACGGCCACGCCGTCCTCAAGGTGACCCTTGGTCCAGGTGCTGACGTAGTACCAGTTGGACAGGTCGGAGGTGGAGATGGGGTAGAGGCCGTTGCCGTCGGCGTCAAAGCTCTTGCTTATGAACACGTTGCCCGCGTTGTCCACGGCGCCGCTGCCGGCGCTTATGTACAGGGAGATGGGGGCCTCGTCGGAATACACTCCGGAATCCTCCGCGCCAACGGACTTGTTGTTGACGAACCACGCGCCGGTCAGATAGGAGCTGACGACCAGGGACAGCGCCAGGAATATGGCGGAGACCTTGACGATGCCGAAGGTCAGCGACTTTTTATCGTTTTTTTCATCCTGTTTGGGGGTGAAAAGGTTTTTAACAAATCTCATTTTACGTCCTTCTCCTTTCTTTTTTTGCACCGGGCAGTTCAAAAGGCGCGGCGCCCGTGCCCTTTGAACTGCCCGCCATGCCCCATGGCATGGCGGGCAAGCGTTAACTCACGTTATCGCAATCAGATGGTAGCGGTGAAGTCGATGGAGATGCCAAGCTTCTGCAGGGTGTCGGGGATATTGTCGGTTTTGATGGCAGCATCCTCGCCCTCGAAGTACACGTACACGTCAACGGCAATGCCGGTGGTATCGACGGTAGCAGCAAGGACCTCGTTGTACAGGTCAGCAGGAGCCAGAGCGGTAACAGCCTCGGAACCGGTGGAGCTGGTGTGAACATTGTAGCTCAGAGTAGCGCCGGTTATGGGAGCGCAGATGAAGACGTTGGAACCGCACTTGATGAGGACGCGCAGGCCGGGGGCCAGAGCATCACCGGTGCTGTCAACGGTCAGAGAAGAGATCTGCAGGTTGGTGGCGTTGGTGTTGGTGGCTCTGATCTGGAACTGATCGTGGATGTAGTAGCCCTTCTCATCAGAGGCATTGATCTTGCCGACGCCGGCAGTCTCAGTGAGAGTCAGGGTCTCGACGGTGGCGGGATCATAGGTGGAAGCGTTCTTGGCAAGAGCGGAAGAATGATACCAGGTGGTGGCATCCTTGGTGGAAGTGGGGATCACGGCGTTTCCGGTGGCATGCAGGCCGGTGGCGGAAGAAGCCCAGGTGGAACCAGCGGTAGCCTCTTTGATCTCGAGGCCGTTCTCAGCGGCGGCCTGAACTTTCATACCGTCAGCCTTAACGGTGCTGTTGGTAACGAACCACGCGAAGGTGGAGCTGCCGAGGGCGATGGCGGCCACGAGGACCATGGCGACAGCGGCGATGAGCTGTCTTCTGATAGCTTTCATGGACATTTTCAAATCCTCCTTAATTATTTCCGGTTGTTGGGCGGTCGGCGCCGCCGAATTAAGTTGGCCGGGATCGCCGGATTTCCACACTGCTGACAGATCGTACTCTCACCTACCCGGTTGAGAGGCCTTAGCCCGTCACCTTATCGGTGAGGGTCTGATCTCTCAGCAGGGCGCGGGGTCTGGTCCGTCGCTCCCGTCCATAAACGCCGAAGCGTTTATTACAATAAAATATGCCGAACCGCACCTTATCACGCTCGGTGCAATTCGGCAGCTGGCTGACCGGTTATCCGGCCCCTGTAGCTTTGCGTCACCGCCTTACGACGGTTTTGCCTTTACGTTCCATACTATGTAGCGTTGCCGCTGCGGGGAACATATCAGCAAAGTCGATTCGTCAAGTGGTTTTTCTAATAAAAAACCCGAACCATACTTTGCAGTACAATTCGGCAACTGGCTGACCGGAGGGCCCGGCCCCTATAGCTTTGCGTCACCGCCTTGCGACGGTTTTGCTTTTATCGTGTGCATATAATAACAGTCCGTTCATTTTTTGTCAAGGGGTTTTCACAAAAATTTTTTTAGTTTTTTCGGAGGGGCTCCGGAGGCTGCCCAGGCGGCCGGATCCGCCGCTCTGCCGCCGCATAATATATAATGTAACAGTCCCCGCCCGCCGGCGATCCCCCGGCAGGCGGCGCGCCGCAACGCCGCCTGCCGGACCTCTACATTATATAATGGTAAGATCCCCGCCCCACGCTTTTTCCCGGGGTGCAAAAAATCTATCTGAAAAAACCTGTTGACAAAACCGCTCCCTCAATGCTAATATGATAGCCGAGACAATAGCAAAGCCGTCGCAAGGCGGTGACGCAAAGCTAAAGGGACTTTATCAAAAGTCAGCCAGCTGCCGGATTACATGGTATCCATGTGGTTCGGTTTTTTTCTTTTCAAAAAACCGAATCCCCGGAAAAAGGAGGGTCTCTTGGAAAAGGCCAGTGTTCTGAAACGCCAGTTTGTCGCGGCGCTCATAGCGGTCCTCGTGGCGCTGTCCGTGGCGGTAATGGCCACGTTTGCCTGGTACATCTATACCGTAAACGCCCACACCACCAACGTACACATGGCGGCGGGCACCAGCATTTCGCTGCAGATAAGCGGCACCCCCGACAGCGGCTACGGCTCCGCCACGGTGCTGGACGCCTTCGTGGGCACCCTGGACCCCGTCTCCACCGACAGGATCGGCGGAGGTTTCCAAAAGGTCATGGGCTTCACCAACGGCAAGGAGAACCAGCCCATGCTGGTGGCCAACCTGTTCGGCGCCGGCGAGGACAACGATTATTATATGACGAGCCTTTATCTGCGCACCAACAGCGGGGATATGGACGTTTATCTGTCCGACATCGGTTTTGAGGACAGCGACCCCGAAAATCCCATCTCCACCGCCATCCGCATAGGTATAGTGGAACACGCCACCGGCGACGAGTACATCTTCGCCATCAGCGACCTGAAGAATCCCGGGGCGGAGTACAATACCGCTACCGGCCAGGAGGGCTACGTGCTGGACAGCACCAGGACCGACGGCACCACCATCCCCTTCCAGCCCTACACCGTCGCAAACTTCTGCGGGTATGACAAGCTCACCGGGGCTGTCACCCTCAGACCCGAGAGCGTCCCCGTGTGCATGGTCCGCGGCAGCGGACAGCCGGGCGAGTTCGGCGAGGCCGTTCAGCTTGACATCTACATCTGGCTGGAGGGCTGCGACGAGGACTGCACCAACAACCTGTGCGCCACCACGCTCAGCAACATCGCTCTGAGCTTCGCCGGCGTGGAGAGATAACGCCAAACACCGTTTCCCGACGGAAAACGGATAAATCTGACCATAAGGAGGACTTGGGATGAAAAAACTGAAAATCACCGCGTTTTTTGCCCTTTTGACGGCGCTCGTGACCATCGTATCCCTGTCCGCCGCCACCTACGCGTGGTTTACCTTCGATTCCACAACCTACGTCACTCCCCTGTCCGGTACGGTGAGCAAGGGCGGGGCGAACCTTCTGATATCCACCCGCTCCGACAGCGGCTTCGCCGCCAACTGCGAGCTGCCCGTGTCCAGCCGGGTGCTTTACCCGGTTACCACCTCCAGCCTTGACGGCTTTTACACCGCCGCGGGCCAGAGCGGCGGCATCGTTACCGGCTACGCCGCAGCCAACGACAGGGTCAACGATTACACCCTCCACGGCACCGTGTACCTCAAGGCGGAGGACGTGGGGTGCGACGTTTACTTCTGGCCGGCCCAGCTGTCCTTCGGCACCGACGCGCAGACCCTTGCCGCCATGCGCCTGGGCATCCGCTTCACCACCCGCGAGGGCGTGAAAACTTATATATTCAATCTTGACAGCTTCGGCAGGACCGCCGGGGCGGCCGCCGGTCAGACGGTGGCCTACCGCGGCACCGTGGTATCCGGCATCAACGGCGGCATACCCGTGTACGTCAGCGATCCGGCCGTCAGCGTGACCGGTTATTTGGCCACGGGCGAGTCCGACGCTCCCGTCCCCGGAGACGAGATGCTCTGCGCCCTTCACGCCAACGAGGTGGCGTCGGTGGAATACTGGCTGTATCTCGAGGGGTGCGACGACAACTGCGTCAACGCCGCCCAGGACCGGCCCGTAGCGCTGCAGCTCGGCTTTGCCGGCGTTGAAAACGATTTGGATTGATCAGATTACATTGACAGGAGGTGAGGAGCCTTGACGAGTAAAACTTTACGGCGCAGCGCTTTTGTGGCGTTCATGTGCGCCCTGATATCCATGGTGTTGCGCACCGCGGCCACCTTCGCCTGGTTCACCCAGAACCGTGTCGTGGGCACCTCCCGCGCGGAGGGCCGCAGCGGCACCGCCAACGTGCGCCTTCTCATCAGCGCCACCCCCTCCGATTTCACCTCCAGCGAGTCCTATATAAACCAGGTCAACTCCGCCAACGCCCAGTTCCTCATGCCCGTTTCCACCGCCGACCTGCGCTCCTTCGTCAGGAACGCCACCAACGGCGACGAGGCCCATTATTTCGCCCCCGTGGATAACGAGCAGAACTACTATCACGGCCGGGTCTATCTCATGGCCGTGTCCGAGGAGGAGTACGTGGGCACCGTGTCGCTGTACTTCGACGAGAGCGACGGCGTCCTGGTCTCCAAGAGCGGCAACGACAGCCTCATCCTCAACGCCGCCCGTCTGGGCCTGGTGTTCAACGGCGATTACGACAGCGCCCTCATCTTCCGTCTGAGCGACGAGAACAACGGCGAGGGCATGAGCTATATGAACACGTATCTCAACGGTGAGCCCATCGCCGCCGGTCAGGTCATAGACGCCGGCGCCGATCCCCTGCGGGCGGTGCCCGACCCGGCGGTGTCCATGAGCGGCTACACCGTCGCGGGGCAGACCGCCGCGGCCAACGCCCTTTACAACATAACCGTTGGCCAGGTCTATTCCGTCGACGTGTTCTTCTATCTGGAGGGCTGCGACCCCGACTGCACCGAGAGCATATCCTTCGACGCCTCCGACCTGCACCTGGCCTTCTACGGCGTCATGAGCTGAGGAGGGGCGGTATGGACAACAATGTGAAAAAAACAAGAAAACTGGCTACCACCTCCCTTCTTCTGATGCTGGTGGCGCTGGTGTTCGTGATAACCGTCACCGTGGCGTGGTTCAGCATAGCCGACAACACGAAGCTGTACACCATGGGTCTTGACGTTACCACCGGCGTGTCCCTGCGGTTCGATCTGGACCCCCACGCCGACTTCTTCAGCTACTTCAAGATGCTCTCCTTCGCCGACATCGCCGACAGGATCAGGCGCGACGACGGCTACGATCCCCGGGAGACCGAGATGATCCCCGTCACCACCCTGGACGCCGAGACCTTCACCCTGCAGAACGGCACCGTGGAAGAGGGCGAAAAGGGCGAATACCTCACCTTTACCCTCCACTTCATGGCCACCCAGGACATGATCGTTCACCTCACGTCCATCAGCGCCCGTGGCGAGGAAAACGGCACCAAAGTCCGCTCGAAGATCGCCAATCTGCCCGAGGCGATGCGCGTGAGCTTCACCGTCGACGGTCAGACCTTCATCTATGACCCCGGCGAGTGGGATAATGACGAATTTTCTTACAAGATTTCTGAAAATGTGCGCGTTTTCCGCTTGCCATCTGCCGATAAAATGGTGTACAATTTGGATAATGCGTTATTTGCGCTTTCCGCCAACCAGGACAAGGCCGTAGTGGTGCACGTCTGGCTGGAAGGCACCGATGAAAAATGCACCAACGAGCTCAAGGGCGGCGACTATCAGATATGGCTGCGCTTTGAGGGTACGGACGAAGAGGGCAACAGACTTGAAGCCACCCGTCCGTCATAAGCGTGTGCCGCGTCACACGATAAGAGAGGTAAATAAGCTATGGCCAAACTGAAAAAGGCAGGGACCGTTATTATCAGCATCATACTGTGGGCGGTCATCCTGCTGGCAGCTCTGTTTGCTTTCACCACTCTCGCCACAAGAGACTCCAACCACGTGGCAAGTCTGGCGGGATATACTCCCATGTCGGTCCAGACCGACTCAATGGCTCCCACCTTCAACGCCGGCGACCTTATCATAATCAAGGCCACCGACACCTCCAAGCTGGAGGTCGGAGACATCATCTGCTTCCACACGATAATAATGAACGAGTACGTTCTCAACACCCACCGCATCTCCGAAATATCCCAGGAGGGAACCGTCCGCCGCTACACCACCATGGGCGACAACAACAACGGCATTGCCGACCAGCACGTGATAGCCGACGGCGATATCGTGGGCAAGTACGTGGGTAAGGTGTCCAATCTCGGCAAGGTGATGGATTTCCTGTCCAGCAGCGTGGGCTTCCTGGTTGTCATAGTCCTGCCCCTTCTCATCTTCTTCATCTATCAGGTCTATCACCTGATAATGGTCAGTATAAGCCTTAAGCGGGCCGTGGCGGTCGAGGCCGCCCAGGCCCAGGCCGAAGCCGCCGGCGTCGACGCCGGGGCTCTTGCCGAGGCCGAGAAGGCCAAGGCCGAGGCCGCAGCCGCTCTTGAGGAGGCACGCCGCCTGAAGGCGGAGGCCGAAGCTCTCCGGGCCCAGGCCCAGTCCTCCGCAGCCCAGACCGCCGAAAACGTCGAAGAAGCGGCCGAAGCCGTTGAAGATGCGGCGGAAGACGCGGCGGAAGAGGTCGAGCAGACGGCGGAAGAGACTGTCGAGGCCGTTCCGGAAGACAAGGCCGGGGACGAGTGAACCGCCGCCCCCGTCGGCACCGGGAATAACCACTGAAGAGCAAGAGATACAAGGGCTGCCGGCAACGGCAGAGCAGTCTGCGCCGCTGGAACCAAGCCGCCTTGTGTTGCTTGCTTCTTCATGTTTTATCGGATATTTAGTGCAAACCGCTCCAAAGGAAAGGATTGAGGCAAATGAGCGATTTTTTTAAGCTTGCATACGATTTGATCGCCAAGGTCGTCTATAACGTGACCGAGTGGGTCGTGAACTTTATCCGCGGCTTCATCAAGGTCTTTATAACCGGCTGGGTGGAGTACGCCGCCATATTCACTTCATATTTCGGCTATTTCTCCTTCCCGGTGAAGATCCTGGCCCTTCTGCTGGCGCTGGTGCTGATCGCAATACCCACGGTGGTACTGATCATCATCATCCGCCGCACCATCCTCCACATCCAGCTCAAGGCCGTGAAGGACGACAACACCGTTCTCTACAAGGAGATCGGCAGTCTTAACCGCCAGGTCCTCCAGCTGATGGACGAAAAGGACAAGATCCTTTCCATGAAGGCCCACACCGTCAACGGCGGCCCCATAGCCGTGGAGTCCCGGGACGGTGAGACCGGCGCCCTCTTTGCCGGCGGCTCGGTGCCCGTGACCGACTGCAATTCCGCGCTGATGCCCGGTTCCGGCGTGTCCGGCGTGGGCGTTGCCATGGCAGGCGGCGTGCCCGATCCTCTGGGCGGCCCCGTCGTGGCCGGAGGCGTCGCCATGGGCGGCGTGATGGCCGGAGGCGATACCAGTATCGGTGAGGACGCCCTGACCGCCGCCACCGCGGCGGCCGTCACCGCGGCCACCGAGGCGAGAGCCCGCTCCGAAAAGGCCGAGCAGGACGCCGCCAACCGGTTCCCCAAGCTCTCTCTGGTGGACAGCAAGTACATGGAGTACGAGCCCCCCGAGTTCGACGACACCGTCACCCTCCAGCAGTTCACCGAGGGCTACCGCCTGTTCGCCGCCAGCCAGATGCACCTGTACTACACCCCCGAGATCGTGCGCCGCTTCGTGGCGGGCATGGCCTCCAGTAAGATACTCATTCTGGAAGGTATTTCCGGTACCGGTAAAACCTCCCTCCCCTACTCCTTCTCCCGTTATCTGAACAACCCCGCCACCATGGTCTCCGTGCAGCCCTCTTACCGTGACCGTACGGAGCTGCTGGGTTACTTCAACGAGTTCTCCAAGCGCTTCAACGAGACGGAGTTCCTCCGGGCCATCTACGAGGCGGGCTACCGGGAGGATCCCAGCTTCATCGTTCTCGATGAGATGAACCTGGCCCGTATCGAGTACTACTTCGCCGAGATGCTCTCCGTACTGGAGCTGCCCAGCGTGGACGAGTGGGTGCTGGATCTGGTGCCCACCGCCTGGCCCGGCGACCCCATAAAGCTTGAGAGCGGCAAGATCCGCGTGCCGCCCACCATCTGGTTCGTGGGCACCGCCAACAACGACGACTCCACCTTCACCATCACCGATAAGGTCTACGACCGTGCGATGCCCATCGAGCTCAACGAGAGAGCCGCGGCATTCGAGTGCCCGCTGCAGCCCCGCTGCGCCGTCACCTGCCAGCACCTGAACGACCTGTTCGCCAAGGCCAAGGAGGACCACCCCATCACCGACGCCACCCTGGCCAAGATGCTCCGCCTGGACAACTACCTCCAGACCCGCTTCAAGCTGGCTTTCGGCAACCGTATCATGAAGCAGATGTACGACTTCATCCCGGTCTACGTGGCCTGCGGCGGCACCGAGATAGGCGGCCTGGACTACATAGTGGCCCGCAAGGTGCTCAAGAAGTTCGAGAGTATGAACGTCAGCTTCGTGCGCGACGAGATAAAGGGTCTTATCGCCTTCGTGGAGAAGACCTTCGGCAAGACCAACATGACCGACAGCCGCGAGTATCTCACCAGAATCCAGAATCTCTACTGATATCAGTTTTGCAGTCGTAACCGTTTTTCCTGCAGGGAGGCAAGCAAATGGCCAATTCTATCAACGATCTTTATCTGGAATATGTGGAAGGGGTCGGCGCCATTCAGGAGGACCCTTATTTCCAGTACCTCTACGAGATCGTTGAGGGCGGCAAGACCACACTTCACCAGACCAAGGAGATCCTCCACAAGGTGGTGGACGAGCGCTGGCTCAGCACCATCGAGGAAAGCCTTGACGCCATAAATACCATCATCGAAAATCCCCGCCGCTTCGTGGCGAGGATGGAAGAGGTGGTGCCCGTGGCCCTGGCCAAAAAGATAACGGCCGACAGCGTGCGCCATCTGAGCATGAACACCCAGTTCATCGCCAGCTCCGAGGACGGCAACATCCAGCCCACCCAGATACTGAACATCTCCGTGGAGGACAGCTACGACCTCTATGAAAACCGCTTCATCTATCACCTTATCCAGCGGCTCATAACCTTCATAGACAAGCGTACCGACGTCATCTTCTGGTCCACCGGCGACGAGACCCAGAACGTTCTCACCATGGAGAGCCGGGTCGGCGACGCCTTCGAGTCCATCGACTACAAGCTGGAGATGAAGGTGCGCAACAAGCTCTCCGGCGCCGACACCGGTTCCGACAATATGTCGGTGTTCATGCGCATCGACCGCGTGCGCCGCATGGTGATGAGTCTTCGCGTCCACCCCTTCTGCTCCCTCATGGCGGGCTGCTCCCCCGTGC
>JAEETR010000141.1 GCA_016286595.1 Oscillospiraceae bacterium
ACACGCACAAGGCAGCGGAGAATACCGCCAGAAACGGCGACGATACGAGCATATACGTCTTGGCCGAACCCATGCGCGCGTGGGCGAAATACTCCGCCGTATACAGCCCGGGATCGTTCATTATCCTTATCGAAAGGACGATATGGGTTATCATCACGGACAGGGCGAACAGCGCAAAGCCCATATAAAAGATGGTGTTGTAAGAATACGGGTTGTAGCGTACCTGCTCCCTGAAGGCCCACAAAAGCGCAAGTATCATCCCGAGAGCGTATACGGCCGTCACGACGCAGATGGCCGCGGCTCCACCGTCGCCCTTGAATACGGCGATAAGCGCCGCCGCGGCTGCGGCGGCGCCGGTCAGGGCAAGCAGAGCCCGGAGACGCGGCTTCGTATCTCTCGTGTCAAACTGCAGCGCTCTCATTGATCCTCACATCCGCCAGAAACCGGAGGAGTCCTTCCGGGCGGTCACCTTCATTGAGGCCCGTATCCCCCAGCTCCACCAGCTTGTTTCCGCCGTGATAGTCGCTTCCCGCGGTAACGTAAAGGCCATACCTCTCCGCCAGCGACAGTATCTCGCCGCGAAGCCTGGCGGTGAAGCCGGAATAGAAAGCCTCCAGACCCATTAAGCCGAAATCCATCAGCTTTTTGACCCGTGAGTCCATCTCGTCTCCCAGTATGAGCTGGTCGCCGCTGCCGTAGGACGGGTGGGCCAGCACCGGGATTCCGCCGCTGCCGAGGATGCCTCGGATGGCGTCCTCCGGGCGCACGAACTGACTGCGGGAGCGCATCTTGTCGATGTACTCCCGTATGGCAGTCTCTTTTGACGGGGCGTAACCGTATTTGACCATAAGGTTCCCGATATGGGGCTTGCCGGGATTGTCAAGGGCAAGCAGCCGGGCTGTCTCCTCAGGGGGGAAGTCGAAGCCGAACTCAGACTTCAGGAAGTCAAGTCTGGCCTTCACCTTGTTCATTCGAATGCTGTGGCCCAGCTCCACCACCGCCCGGATAGACTCGCCCCGGGGATCGCAGCCGTATCCCAGCACGTGGTACTGCCCGTCCTCGTCCCTGCATGAAAACTCCACACCGCAGATAAAGGCGGGATCCCCGGCCTTCATAACGGACGGGATGATCTCACCGCTTTTTATCGCGTCGTGATCCGTAATGGAGAAAAGGTCGATACCGGCCTTCCTGACCAGGGACAAAGCCTCCTCCGGGGTATCGGTGCCGTCGGATACGGAGGTGTGGATATGCAGATCGATCGTTTGATATTTCATAAAAGAATCGCCTTAGATGTTCTTTTTCAGCGTGAGGATGTTCTGTCCGTCCCTGTACTCGTACTCCACGCCGTCCATGAGCTTTTTAGTCATGAAAATGCCCAGGCCGCCTATCTCCCGCTCCTCCGCGGGGAGGGCGGTATCGGGATCGGTCTTTGCCAGCGGGTCGTAGGGAACGCCCCGGTCGATGAAAGTGATGGTCACCGTGACCGGGTCGCCGCTGACCTCCACCCGCACTCTGGCAGTGCCCTTTCCGGGGGCGTAGGCGTAACTGGCGATGTTCACGAATATCTCCTCCACCGCCACACCTATCTGCATCTGTGCCTTCATGGGGCAGTTAACGGCTTCCAGCCGTTCCTCCACGAAACGGGCTACCTGGGGAAGATTGGCCGCATCGGCCTCTATCTCCAGCTCATTGTCGGGCTTTGCGGCGGACAGATCCGGGTCGAAGTACAGACTGTCCACTCTGTCGAGGAGCTCTATGAGCCGCTCTGTCCACAGGGCCACCGTGGCTTTGTCCTCCTCTGTGACAAGACCGGTATGGCGGATCCTCCAGTCGATAAGATCCGAGTAGGAGATTATCCGTATCTTCTCCTCTATCGCTTCTATCTGATCGTCGCTGCAGTTGTTGAAATACGCCCTGAGGAACCGTCTCCAGAATTCCCGTCCCGTCTTGGCTGAGAAGCCCTGGAAATCCTCAAAGACCTGCTCGTTATACTCGGAGTAGCCCTTAAACGCGTTATATATCTGGGACAGCTCCAGAATGGGATGGCCCACGCACAGCGTGTCCATATCTATGAGCAGCACGTCGTCCCCGGCAAGGACTATGTTCTTGGTGTGGTAGTCACCGTGGATCATGCGGTCGCTGTCGGGCAGCTCCTCCGCAAGACGCTGCAGCTTGTCGCCGTAACCGTCGGGCAGAGTGTCCTTCATGCGGCTTATGTCCTTCAGTACGCCCTCCTTCTTGTGGGGCAGCTTCCCCTCGGGCACGATGATGCTGTGGACCTTCTTAAGAAGCTCCACGTATTCCTTTACGCACCAGTCCAGCTTCTCGGGCTCATCCCTGAGGATCTTCGCGAAGGAACGGGCGTCCAGCAGCTCGAAAACGGAGCCGTAGCTGTCACCGACCCGGACCACGTCGTAGGAGATGGCCGTGGGGACGCCCAGTATCAACGCCAGACGGGCGACCTCCCGCTCATGCTGTATATCGGCAAGAGCGTCTGCGTTCTTGTAGACCTTGACCACGTTGTCCTTGTCAATACGGTATACCTTGCCGTTGAAGCCCTCGCCCACGACCTCACAGCCCTCCACCGATACGACGCGGTAGGCCTTTTCCACCGTCATCATCTCCGTGAAGCCCGTCATCTCCAGAATCTCGTAGACCTCTGAACTGACGTTGACGATCTTAAGGTCGGGACAGGTCTTCTTCACCCGCAGGATAACGCGAAGACCGGCGCTGGAGATATACTCCAGGTTCTGCGCGTCAAGTATCACGGGGGCGCCCGCTCTCAGGCGGGACTGTATATCCTCCTCCACGGAGGAGGCGTTGCCTGAATCTATCCTGCCGGACAGCATTATGCTGACGGGCTCGGACCCGGCTTCATTCTTCATAATCTGTCATCCTCCGTATCAGGGGACGTACTCTCCCCACTCAAATATCATGTCGGTACCGTATTCGGACTGATCTTCATGCCATGTGAAGGTGCCGTCGTCGGCGAAGATGACGGTGCCGGTGCCGTCGTCGTACTCGACGGTCTCGCTGACTACGTCGCCGTTATCGTTATAGGTGACGATGCTCTTCACCGCGTCGGTGTAGTCGATGGTCATCGTGTCGGGGTCAAGATATCCCACTATGACCCACCGGGCGAGTTCCCGGGCGCTGCCGCCCCACTCGATGGTGATCCTGGCGTCTTCGCTTCCCTCGCATTCAACGGTGGCACCCGCTCTGTCGCAGACGTAATTGCCGATAAAGTTCATCACGGGATTCTGCCCGTCTTCACCTTCCTCGGGAGGGAAATAGTAACTGCTCATGGTGAAGGAGAACTCGGTGCCGTTTTCTATAAGATTCCAGTTAGAATCGGTGAAGATGACCACCGCGTCAAACCAGTCTCTGATGATAACGCCGCCTATGGGGTTGCCGTTGGGGTCGGTGGCGGTGAAGTGCAGGCTGTCGTTTTCCAGCGTGCCTACGCCGTCGTCAAAACTGGCAAGGCGGAAAATGCTCAGGTCGATGGCATAGCTGCCGTCGGTATCCTTGGTCACGGTCAGCGCGGTATCGCCGTTTTCGTCCACGAAGGTACCAACGAATTCGTCGTACTCGAACACGGCCACGTACTCCACCGTGCCGTCCATCAGCTCGGTGAACACGGGCTCGGTGGTGAAGTCCTCGCCGTTCTTTGTCCACTTTACGAAGGACCAGCCGTCGTTGGGGTCGGCCATGGCGCCGATGGTGTACGTCTCAGGTTCCTCGAGATTGACCTGCGCATAGCCGTAGTAGCCTTCCTCAAAGTCCAGCTCCTGCCCCTCCGGGGCATAGGCTATCTGGCCGACGCCTTCGGTGTCGATGGTGACGAATACGGTGGCTTCGGGTATCTCGAAGACCTCGAAGTGATACGTCCTGCCGCCGTCGACCGTCACCTGTATTCCGCTGTCGCCCTCTTCGGTGACGGTTACGGTCAGTTCACCCTTGTTGCCGTTGGTGGTCAGGGTGCCCTTGAGGCTGTCACCCTCCTGCTCGACCATGCCGCTCCAGGAGTCCTCTGTCATGTCCTCTCCGATGAGAAGCCCCACGTACCAACCAGGCTCGTCGATATCGTCCATATACAGAACGGAGGCCATATTGTCCTCATCGTCAAGATAGAAGCCCTCCCTGGTCCATTCTTTGGCAGGCTGGGGCTCCGGTTCCGCCGCCGGGGCAGGTTCGGCCGCAGGCTCAGCGGTCTTTCCGGAGGCCTGGTCGGGGGCGGGCTGCGTCTGCACGGTGTCCGTCTCC
>JAEETR010000142.1 GCA_016286595.1 Oscillospiraceae bacterium
CGTCTGAAGGCCGGCAACGGCGAGATAATCCTGGTGTCCGAGGGCTACAAGGCCATGGCCAGCTGCAAGAACGGCGTCGAGAGCATCAAAAAGAACGCCGACAGCGAGGTCGTCGTCGAAGAGGCATAAGCGCTGAAAAACGAAAAGCCGGATGCTTTCGCATCCGGCTTTTTCTGTCGTATTTTATCTCACGAATTCCGAAAGGCCAAGAGAGCCGTCCATCCCGCTCTCCCACAGGGCGAAGTACACCGTCTGCCCCGACTCCTCCCGGTAGCTCACGGCGTTGGTGGGCATATCGCCGGGGAAGGACAGGCCCGCCAGCAGGTCCCGTCCCGGCCGCAGCTCCTCCTGGGCGTACAGCTCCGTCATGTCATAAGCGGGGCCGGCGGCCTCGTCATAGCCGGTCATGAACATGCTGTAAAGCCGCAGGTCGTAAACGGAGGGCCCCTCCGTGTAGAAAACGGCTTCGGAGACGTAATCGCCGGGGACCCGGAACTCGTCGCGGTCGCCCGCGGCTCTGTCCGATGCCCAGCACACCTTCACCTTCGGCTCAAAGGCCTCTTTTATGCTCTCCAGGGCGGTCCTGCGGGAGGTGTCCGCGTCGGGACCCTGGTACAGCCACCAGCCCAGGAACCGGCAGATGCCGGTGTCGGACCCGGCGGTCTTCACGACGAAATAGCTGTACTCGTCCCGCCCGGCCACCATGGCGTCGGCGTCCAGGTACATGCCACCCACCCACATCACGGCGGAGGGGTCGGCGGCGGTGAACAGCGGCGCCCACTCGTAGACCTCGTAACAGTCGCCGCCGTCCTCAAAGGTGTCGTAAAGGGCAAATCTGGCTATCTCGTAGCCGGTAAAGCCGGGACCTCTTTCCACTATGCTCTGGGCCCGGTCCCGCAGCGTCTTCCCGTAAAGCTCCAGGGCCGCGGCGTCCACGTTCCTCTCGGTGCGGTAGTTGTCCCGCACCAGGCCGTACAGGTCGGCGTCCTTCACGGTGACGGTCTCCAGCGTTTTCGCGTCCTGCGGATGGTGGTCCACCCGCACCAGACCCTTGTCGAGGCCGCAGGCCAGCTCGATATACTCATCGTCGCTTGAATACCCCTCGGGGCCGCCGCTGAGGTACAGCTCAAGGTAGTAGTAGCACTCTCCGGTCATCTCCTCGTCGGTGACCTTGTCGGCGGCTTCGTTAAGGCGCGCGGCCAGCTCCTCCGCGGTGACGTTGTCGAACACGGCGGACACGTATCTGATATCCCCGGCCGTGACCTCGGCCATCTTTGCCGCCGCGCCGGTGCGCTCCGGCTCATCGGGGACTTCGGGAGGGGGCGGGTCGATTATGAGGCCGGAGCCGTCCGGCTCCGCGGGCTTTGCGGGCGCCGTATCGCCGCCCTCGGGCGTATCGACGGGGGCGGGTTCAGTATCGGCGGGTTTTTCCGGCGTATCGGGCGTGGCTGTGCTCCCCGCCTTTCTGCAGGCCGGGAGCGTCAGCAGCAATATAAGCGCAAGGAGCAGCGCTGCGGTTTTTCTCATGGCACACCTCCTGAGTGTTCTGGCTATATAATACCCGGCTGAGGGTTCAAAGTCAATCAACGCAAAAGCGCAGGGTTTTCACCCTGCGCTTTTTTTACGTTTTACGGAGAACTCCTGAAAAAGATCACTCTCTGTCGATGGGCAGGCCCATCTCCTCGCGCTCCTTGATGGCGTCGCGGCGGGACAGGTTCACGCGGCCCCGGTCGTCGATCTCGGTGACCTTGACCCAGGTCCAGTCGCCTTCCTTGACCACGTCCTCCACCTTCTCCACGCGGCGGTTGGCCAGCTTGGAGATGTGGATCATGCCGTCGGTGCCGGGGGCCAGCTGCACGAAGGCGCCGATGGGGATTATGCGGACCACCTTGCCGTAGTACAGGGAGCCAACCTCGGGGACGAACACGATATCGTCGATTATCTTCTTGGCGGCGCGGCAGGCCTCGATATCCGCGGAGGAGATGAAGATGCTGCCGTCGTCCTCGATGTCGATCTTGGTGCCGGTGTCGGCGGTGATCTTCTGGATGACCTTGCCGCCGGAGCCGATGACCTCGCGGATCTTGTCGGGGTTGATGTGCATGGAGATCATCTTGGGGGCGGACTTGGCCAGCTCGTGCTTGGGCTCGGAGATGCAGGGGAGCATGATCTCGTCAAGGATCTGGATGCGGGCCTCACGGGTGATCTCGAGAGCGTTCTTGATGATGTCGGGGGTAAGACCGTCGTTCTTCAGGTCCATCTGGATGGCGGTGATGCCCTTTTTGGTGCCAGCAACCTTGAAATCCATCTCGCCGTGGAAGTCCTCCACGCCCTGGATGTCGATGAAGGTGGTCCAGCTGCCGTCGTCGTCATGGATCAGGCCGCAGGAGATGCCGGCCACGGGGGCCTTGATGGGCACGCCGGCGTCCATGAGAGCCAGGGTGGAGCCGCAGATGGAGCCCTGTGAGGTGGAGCCGTTGGAGGACAGCACCTCGCTGACCACGCGGATGGCGTAGGGGAAGTCCTCAACGCTGGGGATGACGGGCTCGAGAGCCTTCTCCGCCAGAGCGCCGTGACCGATCTCCCGGCGGGAGGTGGAACGGCTGGCACGGGCCTCGCCGGTGGAGTAGGCGGGGAAATTGTAGTGGTGGATATATCTCTTCTCCTCTTCCTCCCAGATGGTGTCGAGCCTCTGGGCGTTGGAGAGCATGGACAGGGTGCAGATGGACATGACCTGGGTCTGTCCGCGGGTGAACATGCCGGACCCGTGGACTCTGGGCAGCAGGCCAACCTCGGCGGCCAGAGGACGGATCTCGTTCATGGCGCGGCCGTCGACACGCTTGCCGGCCAGCAGCCACTTCTTCACGACCTTCTTCTGGATGCGGTAGACTATCTCCTCCAGCTGGGCGGACAGCTCGGGGTACTCCTCGCCGTAGACCTCGTACCACTTGGCGATGACGTCGTTCATTCTGGACTCGCGAACGTTCTTGTCGTCGGTGTCCATGGCGAACTCCACCTCGGGCATATAATTGTCGCACAGCTTGGCGAACAGCTCGTCGTTGAAGGCGGCGTGGGCGTACTCGAACTTGGGCTTGCCTATCTCGGCCACCATCTTGTTGAGGAGCTCGATGACGGGGCGGATGGCGTCGTGAGCGGCCATGATGCCGTTGAACATGACGTCCTCGGGGATCTGGTCGCCGCCGGCCTCGATCATGACCACCTTCTCCATGGTGGCGGCGATGGTGCACAGCATCTGGCTGGTCTTCCGCTCCTCAAGGGTGGGGTTGATAAGGTACTTGCTGCCGTCCCAGCCCAGGGTGACGCCGGCGATGGGGCCGGCCACGGGGCTGAAGGGGATGTCGGAAATGCTGACCGCGGCGGAGGCGCCTATCATGGCGGCTATCTCGGCGGGGCAGTCGTAATCCATGCTCATGATGGTGCAGTCGATGATCACGTCGTTGCGCAGGTCGCCGGGGAACAGGGGGCGCATGGGACGGTCGATCATTCTGGAGGTCAGGGTGCCCCGCTCGCTGGGTCTGCCCTCGCGGCGCACGTAGCCGCCGGGCATGCGGCCCACGGCGTACATCTTCTCCTCCACCTCAACGGAGAGGGGGAAGTAGTCGATGCCGTCTCTGGGACGGGGGGAGGCGGTGGCGGTGACGAGAACGGTGGTCTCACCGTAGGTCACCATGACGGCGGCGTTGGCCAGTTCCGCGTACTTGCCCACCTCGAGGGTGAGGGGACGGCCCGCCAGCTCCATCTCGTACTTCTTGTAATTGGGGAATGTTCTGTGAGTGATTATCAAGGTTTTAGCTCCTTTCTTTCGTTCCGGAGCCGCAATACCTTTAGCACTTGAAAAGGCGCTCCGCGCCTCGATTTGAACCCGCTTCGCTGGGCTTCAAATCGAAAGAGCAGCGGCCTGCCGCAGCGCACTCGCTGCGCTCGCACGTTTGCAGGCCGAGCGGTATTTTTTCCGCCGCGCATGTCGCCGGAAAAAATAACTGACTTTTTCGCGCCTGCGGGCGCGAACTCTGCGAGGCTTTTTGCTCTGTTCAATGTCGGAGAGCGTTTTCAAATACTAAAAAGACTGCGACTCCATTTTGATGCAGGCGGGCAAATGAACTTTGCCCGCCTGCACGGCTGTCGTTATCTTCTGATGCCCAGCTTGGCGATGACGGCGCGGTAACGCTCGATGTCCTTCCGGGCCAGGTAGTCCAGAAGTCTTCTGCGCTTGCCTATCATCATGAAAAGGCCCTGTCTGGAGTGGTTGTCCTTGTGGTGGACCTTCAGGTGCTCGGTCAGCTCGGCGATGCGCTGGGTGAGTATCGCGATCTGGACCTCGGGGGAACCGGTGTCACCCTCGTGGGTGGCGTTGGCGTTGATGAGCTCGGTCTTCTTTTCCTTGGTTATCATGGTATCGTTCCTTTCTTTTATACTCTCTCGTCAGACTGTGTAGGGGGCGGAAAGGCAGTCGGCGTTTCGCCGCTTATATCCCCGAACAAAGACTGCGAGGCATGCCCACATATGTTACCACCGAAAAAGCCGGTTGTAAAGTGTTTTCTTGCGTATCACGGGGGAAATTTCCCCTTTTTCTCCGCAAAACGGGGCGATTTTTCACAAAACGCGCTGCGCCACGGCGTCTGCCAGGGCGGATACGGCCTGACGGGAGGCGTCGTTCATGGCGCCGGCGACGGTCACGTCCTCGCCGATAAACGTCATGCCGCCCATCTCCTCCAGCTTTGCGCGCATTATCTTCCCGGCCTGGGGCGCCCAGGAGCCGTTGGCTATGATCGCCGCGTCCCGGTCCTTCACGCCCATGTCGGCCATGTCGTCCAGCAGGTTTCTCATGGAGGGGAAAAGCCCGTTGTTGTACGTGGTGGAGGCGAAAACCACGCAGCTTGCGCGGAAGGCCTCGGCCACGCCGTAGGAGGGGTGGGTCACGTTCATGTCCAGCATCTTTACTTTCTTCACGCCCCGGGCCGCCAGCTCATCGGCCAGCAGTCCGCAGGCCCGGGCGGTGTTGCCGTAGACGGAGGTGTAGAGTATGGTCACGGCCTTCTCCTCCGGCTCGTAACGGCTCCACTTGTCGTACGCGGAGATTATGTCAACCAGATCGCTCCGCCACACGGGGCCGTGGAGGGGCGCGACGACGGCGATATCAGCCTCGGCGGCCTTTTTCAGAAGGGCCTGCACCTGGGGACCGTACTTGCCCACTATGTTGGCGTAATACCGCCGGGCCTCGGGCAGCCACTCCTTCACGGTGCAGCACTCGTCGGCGAATATGTTGCCGGACAGGGCGCCGAAGGTGCCGAAGGCGTCGGCGGAGAAGAGTATCTTTTCCTCGGCCAGATAGCTGACCATGACCTCCGGCCAGTGGACCATGGGTGCGGTGAGGAAGGTGACGGTGCAGTCGCCTATCTTCATGCTCTCCCTGTCCTTCACGGTGACGACGCGGCTCTGCTCAAGACCGGGGCAGTAATTTGCCAGCATCCTCTTTGCGCCGGCGGTGCAGACCACGGTCATATCCGGGTACAGCTCCGCCAGGGCGGAGATGGCGGCGGTGTGGTCCGGCTCCATGTGCTGAACGACGAGCCTGTTGAGAGGTCTGCCGTCAAGGGCGGCCTTCACGTCTTCGATGAAGGCGGAGGCCACGGACTTGTCCACCGTGTCGAAAAGCGCCGTCTCCCCTCCGAGGATGAGATAGGCGTTGTAGCTCATGCCGGCGGGCACGGGCAGATGCCCCTCAAAGATGGGTGAGCGGCGGTCGCTGCCGCCCACGTGCCATACGTCGCCGGATATTCTGCGGGCGTTGGCTGTCATCATCATTCCACCACTTCGAAGTCAACGCGGGGCGCGCCGCACAGGGGGCACTCCCAGTCCTCGGGCAGGTCGGAGAAGGCGGTGCCGGCCTCGATGTCGTTGTCGGGATCGCCCTCCTCGGGGTCGTAGACGTAGCCGCAGACGGTGCAGACGTACTTATCCATATGTTCATTCTCCTTTTTAAGGTAAGATTTTGTTGCGAATTCTTCGGGTCCGTGACCCGGGCTGAAATATATATACCACAGTAAGCGCCCGGTGAAAAGACCCAATTTTGAGTTTTATTTCGTGCGGCTGAGATATATCATCAGCGCCGCCGTGTCCGCCGGGGAAACGCCGGATATCCTCGAGGCCTGACCGAGATTTTCCGGTCTTATCCTCTCCAGCTTTTCCCGGGCCTCAAGACGCAGGCCCGTCAGGGCGGAGTAGTCGATATCCTCCGGTATCCGCTTTTCCTCCAGCCGCCGGAACTCGGCGATGTCCTTCAGCTGCCGGTCGATGTACCCGGCGTATTTCAGGTCGATCTCCACCGCCTGCCGCACCATCCTGTCAAGGACGGGACGGCCGGGGTCGAAGGGGGAAAGGGCCTCGTACGTCACCTTCGGGCGGCGGATGAGCGCCGCCAGGGACGTGCCGGAGGATACGGGGGCGGTGCCCAGCCCGGTCAGCAGCCCGTTCAGTTCGTCGGGGGGGGACAGGAAGGTCTTTTCAAGGCGCTTTTTCTCCCGTTCCACCGCCTCGTACTTGTCCATCACCGCCCGGTACCGCTCCTCGGACACGAGGCCGACGCGCCGCCCCACGGCAGAAAGCCGCAGGTCCGCGTTGTCCTGCCGCAGATACAGCCGGTACTCGGAACGGGAGGTCATCATGCGGTAGGGCTCGTTTGTGCCCTTGGTCACCAGGTCGTCTATAAGCGTGCCGATATAGGACCCGGCCCGGTCCAGGATCATGGGCTCCTCGCCCTTTATCTTCAGCGCGGCGTTTACGCCCGCGGCGAAGCCCTGCACGGCGGCCTCCTCATAGCCGGAGGAGCCGTTGAACTGCCCGGCCCCGTACAGACCGGAAACGCTCTTCGTCTCCAGCGTGGGGCGAAGCTCCAGCGGGTCGATGCAGTCGTACTCTATGGCGTAGGCGAACCGCTGCACCGCGGCGTGCTCAAGGCCGGGGATGGTGTGGAGCATCTCCAGCTGCACGTCCTCCGGCAGGGAGGAGGACAGGCCCTGAACGTACATCTCGTCGGTGCCCAGACCCATGGGCTCGATGAACAGCTGATGCCGGGGCTTGTCCGGGAAGGTGACTATCTTGGACTCTATCGACGGGCAGTACCGGGGCCCCACGCCGCTTATGGTGCCGTCGAAAAGGGGCGAGCGGTGAAGGTTGCGGCGGATGACCTCGTGGGTTTTTTCGTTTGTCCACGTGAGATAGCACACGGCCCTGTTCTCCGGCGGGGCCGGTGCGAAAAAGGAGAAGGGCTCCGGGTCCTCGTCACCGGGCTGTATCTCCATCTTGTCAAAATCGAGGCTCCGGCGGTTCACTCTCGGGGGCGTGCCGGTCTTGAAGCGGCGCAGGGGCAGGCCCAGCGACAGCAGGTTTTCCGTCAGCGCCGTCGCGGCGTGCATGCCGTCGGGGCCGGACTCGGCGGTGACCTCGCCGGTTATGGTGCGGCCCCCCAGGAAGGTGCCCGTGGCGATGACGACGGCCCGGCAGCGCCACTGCGCCCCGGAACGGGTCACCACGCCGGCGACGGCGCCGTTTTCAACCAGCACTTCCGTTATCTCCGCCTGCATAAGGCGCAGGTTCTCCTGTGCCTCAAGGGTGGCCTTCATTATCTTGCGGTACTCGTGGCGGTCCGCCTGGGCCCGCAGGGAGTGGACGGCGGGGCCCTTGCCGAGATTGAGCATGCGGTACTGTATGCAGGCTGCGTCCGCGGCCCGGGCCATCTCGCCGCCCAGGGCGTCCAGCTCCCGCACCAGGTGGCCCTTGGCGGTGCCGCCGATGGCGGGATTGCAGGGCATGTTGCCCACCGCGTCTATGCTTATGGTGAAGCACAC
>JAEETR010000143.1 GCA_016286595.1 Oscillospiraceae bacterium
ATGGCCTCCGTGGCGGGCATCTCCTACGAGTCCGTCCTGCGGGAGGTACAGCAGCTGGTGAACGCCAACTACTTCGGCTCCGGCGCGTATATCAATTACGTGGACAAGACCCTGGTGCTGCCCGATACGGCCGCTGCCGCCGGCAGCAGGGTGAACATCTACTCCGCCGGCGCCCAGCCCCACGTGATCAAGACGCCCACCGGCACCGGCAGCGCCGGTCCCAACGTGACGGTGGACTATTCCGCCGCCCACGCGGGCCGTCCGGCAGCCCAGCCGGGCGCCGCACCCCAGGCCTCACAGCCAAAGCCCAAAAAGATCCGCAACTATTATAAGGGACTGTGCGCCATGTTAGGCGGCGTAGGCGCTCTGCTGGCCTTCATAGGCTTTATCATGGTCAGCGACGCCTTTGACGTCATAGGCGCCGGACTCACCGCCGGTCTTGCCATGAATCTGCTGCGGGGCGTATTCTTCCTGGGCGGCGCCGCATTCTCCTTCCTGCAGATACGCTCCCTGATACGCCGCTCCGCCCGGTTCAACAGCTATATGGCGGTGTCGCTGGGCAGGAGCAGCGTGACGTTCTCCGAGCTGGCCGGCGCCGCGGGCGTCACGGAGAAGACCGTGCGCCGTGACCTTGAGGCCATGCAGGGCAAAGACCTCTTTGACGATAACGTGTATATCGACGTGGGCAACAGCCGTCTCGTCCTGGATCCCGAGGCCGTGAACAAGGAGGAAAAAGCCTCCCAGCCTCCCGTCACCGACCCGAAAACCGACAACGAGGACCGTTACCAGGCCATCCTGCGGGAGATAAGGGAGCTGAACGACGATATCGAGGACGAGGCCGTATCCCAGCGCATTTATAAGATAGAGGACCTGTCCGGCCGCATCTTCCAGGTGGTCCGGGAAAAACCGGAAAAACAGCCCCAGATAAAGAGCTTTATGAGCTACTATCTGCCCACCACCCTGAAGCTGCTGCACTCTTACGCGGATTTTGAAAACTCCGGTTCCACCGGCGCCAACGTCACCGGCGCCAAGGAGGAGATAGAGAATATCCTCGACACCCTTACCGACGGCTTCTCCCGTCAGCTGGACCGCCTTTATGAGGCGGACGCCATGGACATCTCCTCGGATATAAACGTGCTGGAGACTATGATGAAGAGGGACGGCCTTTCCGGCGACGGCAGCGATTTCCAGACGCTGTCCACCGGCGGCTGAGTTCCCGAAAAGGAGCATATGATTTATAAGAGATTTGCCGCCGTCCTTCTCACGGCGGCGCTCCTTTTCCTGTGCGCCTGCGGCGCGGGGGAGAAGGAAACGCCGGAATCTCCGGGCGAAACCGTGACGGTGTCCGCGCCGGAGCCCTCCGTTCCGGAGCCGGAACCGGAGATTATCCCGGAGACGCCTCCGCCGTTCTCACAGCGAGCAGCGGGGCTCTATTACGCTCCCGGCGATGAGGAATACTTCCCTGTGCAGCTGCGGCTGTACGAGGTCTACGGCAATCTGTACGGCAGCATCTATTCTCCGGATATGGGCTTCGCCGCTCTGGAGATATTCCCCCGGGAGGACGGGGCGCTGTCCAGCCCCACGGCGGCGGAGGTGAGCGTTCGGGTCATGGCGTTCTCGATCCAGTCGGATTTCGGCCGATACTGGCCGGGACCCGCCGGATACACCCTGCGGCTGAAGGAGGATTCCGTCACCTTCGCCGAATGGGACGGACTGGGGGAGGAGGCCGTGCCCTCCGGACTAGAATTCATCGCCGACGCGGCTTACGACGGGGACCGTCTTGACTTCGAGCCTTTCCCCTACACCGCGGAGTTCGTGGAGTGGCTGGCGGAGGGCAACCTGCCCAAGACCGTTCCCGAGGGCGTCATGGGTCTGTGGCAGCGGGACGACGACGAATCGTCGTTCCTTGAGATAGGGGAGGGCGGCTTCCTGCAGCTGTACCGCAAGGTGCGCGGGCTGGAGGCGCAGCTGTACCGCGGCGCCTACGTGTCAAGGATGACCGACAACGAAGGCTCCTGCGCCATGACCTACTGCCTTTCAAAGCTGGGGAACGGCTCCATGCCCGTGGACGGCACCATGCTCTATACGATCTCAGGCGACACGCTGATCTTCATCGCCGACGACAATCTTTTCCCGGGCCGGAGCGCCGTCACGTTCCACCGGGCAGAGCCGGGGGACGTGCCCGCCGCCCAGCTTCCGCCGGACGCCGCCGCACCGGAGAGAACGGAACAATAAAAAGGCTTTCGTCGAAAGACGAAAGCCTTTTTTATGTAGTCACAGTCCCTTTTTTCTCAGTTCCCGTTCCCGCTGACGCTCCAGCTTTTTCCGGCGGGCGGCCCGGGCCTTCTCATTTCGCCGCAGCTCCTTTTCCTTCTCCCTGGGGTAGAGTTCAAAGAAGAGCTCGTCACCCAGCGTGTACCGCAGATAGGCGTACTGCCGGGGGCGGAGGATAAGGGCATAGAGCGTTATCAGAAGCCCGAAATAGCCGAAAAGCACGAAAAGCCACAGCCATCCCAGCTTTTCCGCGTATTTGAAGATGAACAGCACCGGCACGTTCAGCACCACGGTGCCCAGCGCGCACAGCGCCAGCATGATATGGGGGGAGTAGTTGAGTTTGAAGCGTTTCAGCTTATTCAACCGCCGTCCCTCCCTTGCAGCAATTATCCGTATACTCAATTATATAACATATATGATTGAAACAATCAAGCAAAGACCCGCGCCGATGAGGCGCAGGTCGTGAAGCGTTATGCCTTTTATCCCGCCATCGCCAGCAGCAGACCGTACACCACGCTGGCGGTGACACCCAGCACGATGACCGGCCCGGCCACGGTGAACATCTTGGCGCAGGTGCCGGTTATGCGCCCCTCGCTGCGAAACTCCAGCGACGGGGCGGCCATGGCGTTGGCAAAGCCGGTGATGGGCACCAGCGTGCCGCCCCCGGCGAAGCGGGCTATGTCGTCGTACACGCCTACAGCGGTGAGAAAAGTGCCGATGAAGACCAGCGTAACGGACACGGCCGCGGCGGCGGTCTCCTTATCAAGTCCCAGAGCGCCGTAACCGTCCGCCAGCGCCTGCCCGACGCAGCAGATGGCCCCGCCCGTTATAAAGGACAGCAGCAGGTTTTTCCCGATGGGTGAATTGCCCGTCTTTCTGTCTACGTACTCGCCGTATTCCCGGTTCGTCATCTTCATATCATCACGCCCTTTCGCTGTTATTCTTGCTCCAAAGGGCCCGAATATGCAAAAAGAGAGATGATTTCATCTCTCTTTTTTGTTTATGACTTCATTGTAAAGGGCGTTTTTCGGCACGCCGGTCTCCTCCGCGGCCCGACGCACCGCGTCCTTCAGCGACAGCCCGTCGTCGCGGTATCTCGCGGCCCGGTCCACGGCCTGGCCCATATCGCCGGTCTGCGGCGGCGTCTCCGGGGCGCCGCCCACCACCAGCGCGTATTCGCCCCGGGGTTCGTTCGTCTCGTACGTTTTCACGGCGCCGGACAGGGTGGTGCGTATGGTCTGTTCGTGCAGCTTCGTCAGCTCCCGGCACAGCGCGACGGGACGGTCCCCCAGCACGCTGAGCATATCCTCCAGAGTGCGCCTGAGCTTGTGGGGCGCCTCGTAGAACACCATGGTGCGCTTTTCATCCCGCAGCTCCTCCAGCCGGGCGATCCGCTCCTTCTTGACGGCGGACAGAAACCCCTCGAAGGTGAAGCGGCCGGTGGGCAGCCCCGACAGCGCCAGCGCCGACGTGACCGCCGTGGGTCCCGGCACCGCCAGCACCTCGATGCCGCTCTCGGCACACTCCCGCACGAGGTCTTCGCCGGGGTCGGAGATAGCGGGCATGCCCGCGTCCGTCACCAGCGCGCACGTCTCCCCGGCGATGATGCGGGGGATGATGCGCTGGGATGAGAACTGCTTGTTATGCTCGTAGTAGCTGACCAGCGGCTTCTTTATGCCCAGATGGTTCAGAAGCTTGAGCGTGACCCGGGTGTCCTCGGCGGCGATGAAATCTGCCTCGGCCAGGGCCTGGCTCGCCCGGGTGGATATATCCCCGAGATTTCCGATAGGGGTGCCCACAAGTATGAGTTTTCCCGCCATTACTTACCTCCCAGGTGATAGATCGTTTTGACCTCGTCGCTGTCACCGCCGTCGGGACCCTGCAGGATCAGCGGCGGCAGCACCTCCAGCCCCGGATTCCCGCCCCGTCGGCACTCTATAAGCGCCATGGAGGGCGGCAACGCCGGCGTGGCGTGCACGAACCGAAGCCGCTTCGGCTCAAGACCTGATGCCGTCAGCGCGCAGAATGCCTCGGACAGCCGCTCCGGCCGGTAGACCATGGCGAAGCGCCCGCCGTACTTCACGCACCGGGCCGCCGTCTTTACCAGCTCGTCCAGAGTACACCCGCCCTCCGTTCTGGCGGCTGCCCTGGAAGCGTCCGGCGACACGGCGCCGCTGCCCCGGGCAAAGTAGGGGGGATTGGTCACCACGAGATCGTAGGGCGCGGAGGGGGTAAAGCTGCGCATATCGCCGGGAATGACGGTGAAGCGGTCGGAAAGACCGTTCAGCGCCATATTCTTCGACGCGGTCTGCGCCGCTGCGGAATCCGTCTCCACGCCGTCCATAACTAGACAGGGCATGCGCTCAAGGAGCAGCAGCGATATTATCCCGCCGCCGCAGCCCAGGTCGAGGGCGCGGCGGGCGCTCTTCGCCCCGGCAAAGTCGGCCAGCAGCACCGAGTCGGCGCCCACGGCCATGCCGCCGGACGTGAGCATCACGGGCCCGCCGGGCCACAGCTCCGCAGTTTCAGCCATACCGTTCCCTCCTCTCAGATAAAAGAAAAGGGGGCGGTATTAAATACCGCCCCTCTGCTCTTTTGCGAATTATTCCGCGGAGATAGCGCCCACGGGGCAAGCCTCTTCGCAGGCGCCGCAGTCGATGCAGGCGTCAGCGTCAACGACGAAATGGGCGTCGCCCTCGGAAATAGCGCCCACGGGGCAGGCCTCAGCGCAGGAGCCGCAGGAGAGACAATCGTCAGAAATAAAGTGTGCCATTTATAATACCTCCCTAAAGATTAGCCGTGTATTCCGGCGTATGTACGTATCGTACTTAAATGCATTGTAACATTAAATTCAGAAAAATCAACACAGAATTTTATAACATTTTTGTAAACGCGGCCTCCGCATTGGTCAGGGAAGATCAAGTGAGAAAAGCCGAGATAATCGAAGCAAACGGGAGAGAAAAAGAGTCCGGTACAGATAAGGGAACGTCAGAGAACGTCAAAAGTCAGAGAAAGTCAAAAACAGACTTTGCAAAGGACGCCGGGATGGTTTATTATATCATCGTAAGGTCAGAGAAAGTCAGACGCGAAAGGCAGGGACCTGAAATGGGCATGAGCGATCTTATAGCCGATTTTATCGACCAGATACTTGCGGCGGACAAGGGTACGGCGGAGCTGCAGCGCAGCGAGCTGGCCAGCCGTTTCGGCTGCGTACCCAGCCAGATTAACTACGTGATCTCCACCCGGTTCTCACCGGAGCGGGGATATATTGTGGAGAGCCGCAGGGGCGGCGGGGGATATATCCGTATCCGCCGGGTACAGATGGCGCCCCATCAGCTGGTGATGCACGCGGTGAACGCCGTGGGCGACTCGATAGACTACCGCAGCGCCGAGGCTATACTGTCCAACATATCCGGCGCGGGGGTGCTGCCCCCGGCCCAGTGCAAGCTGATGCTCTGCGCCGTCAGCGACGCGGCGCTTCGTCCCGCGCCTCCGGAGGCAAGAGACGGGCTCCGGGCATCCATACTGAAGCAATTGCTTGTAAATTCACTCTGAGAGAGGAGATCATAATTATGAAGTGCGAAAAATGCGGAAACAACGAGGCAACTTACTACTACAAGACCAACGTCAACGGTAAGGTGACGGAAAAGCACCTGTGCGCCGACTGCGCCGCCGAGTATGAGCGTGAGGATGAGACCTACGCCGGTGCGGAGGAGATGTTCCGCCGCATGGAGCGGATGACCGCCCGGATGTTCTCCCGTCCGCTGTTCGACTGGGGCTTCGGCGGGTTCATGCTGCCCACCTTCGTCCTGTCCGGTCCGGGCCTGCTGACCCGGGGCGAGGAGCAGACGGAGACGGCCGATACCGCCGAACCGGCTGCGGCTGAGAAGGCGGAGGCGCCCGCCGTCACCGCCGACGAGACTCTGTCCCGCCGCCGGGAGATAAACGTCCTGCGGGAGCAGATGCGCCGGGCAGCCGTCAGCGAGGAGTACGAGGAGGCCGCCAGACTCCGGGACCGTATCAGGGACATGGAGCGGGAGCTGGGCGAGATATAAGCCCGGCCCATTTACCGCGGGCGGGAGGAAACTTCCGCCCGCTTTTTGAATGATTTTTCACAGGATTGACCATCCTTTGATGGGAGGTAACGATATATGAGATATGAGGACAGATTTACAGACCGGGCCAAGCAGGTGTTCAATCTGGCCCACGAGGCCGCGGCGAACATGGGCCACGGCTACGTTGGCAGCGAGCACCTTCTTCTGGGCATCGTTACGGACGGCGCCGGCCCCGCCGCCCAGATTCTGCGGGAGGCGGGCATAGACAGCCGGCTGCTGACAGATTCCATCGAGAAGTTCGTGGGCAGGGGGGAGACGGCCTCCACCACCGTGCAGGGCATCACGCCCCGGGTGCGCCGCGTCATAGAGCTGGCCGCCGCGGAGGCCGCCAGACTGGGCCAGAGCGCCATCGGCCCGGAGCATCTTTTTATGGGCATATTGCAGGAGCGGGAGGGCGTGGCCTACCGCATCATCGCCGCCACCGGCGCCGAGCCGGACAAGCTGTACAGCGACATCGTCAGTCTCCTCTACGCAGGACGCCGCAGGGACGCGGCCGCCGCTGGTAAGAGGGAGCGCCGCACGGATACCAAGACTTTGGACCAGTTCTCCCGGGATCTCACCGAGATGGCCCGGCAGGGCCGCCTTGACCCGGTGATAGGACGGGAGAAGGAGATAACCCGGGTGATACAGATACTCTCCCGCCGCACCAAGAACAACCCGGTGCTCATTGGAGAGCCC
>JAEETR010000144.1 GCA_016286595.1 Oscillospiraceae bacterium
ATCTCGTCTATCTCGTTGGCGGCAAGGCACTCGTTGATGGGGCGGATAATTGGGATGCCTCCGCCCACGCTGGCCTCGAAGAGATAGTTCACGTTCTTTTCCTTGGCTATCTGGATAAGCTCGTATCCGTGCTCCGCCACCAGCTCCTTGTTGGAGGTGACGACGCTCTTGCCGGCCATAAGGCAGCGTTTGGTGAAGTCATAGGCCACTGTGGCGCCGCCGATAGCCTCCACCACTATCTTTATCTCCGGGTCGTTCTCCACGAGGGTGAAGTCCTTCGTGATAAGGTCCGCGAAGGGGCTGTCCGGAAAGTCCCGGACGTCCACTATGCGCTTGACCCTGAGCTGTTCGCCAGCCTTGTGGGCGATGCTGACGCTGTTCTCCTCCATGACCTCCGCCACGCCGGAGCCCACTGTACCAAAGCCGAGTATGGCCACGTTTACCATAAAAATCCTACCTCTTCCTGTAACCAAAATCCTCTTAGCGGGACAAACTAAACCGGCCGGACGTTGAGATGAACGCCGCAGCCCGGATCATCCGCAAAATACAACAGGATTATAGCACAGGCGGCGGCGGGTTTGCAACATGATAGCCGGAAATACGGCGAAAAAAGGACTGTATCGCTTTGACGCGGGAGGTGACGGCGGCGGTGAACGGCAAAACGAAAAGCGTTCTGCGCCGGGTCGTCTGCGCCGCCGCGGCAGCGGCGGCCGTTTACGCCGCCCTCAGGTACGCGCTGCCCTGCGCGGCTCCCTTTCTTCTTGCACTGGCCACCGCCCGGCTCATGGAGCCCGCGGTGTGCCTTCTTTGCTCCCGGGCCCGGTTCACCCGGCCCTTCGCCTCCGCGCTGTGCACGCTCACGTTCCTGCTGTCGGCGGCGGGGGTGACGGCGTTGGGGGCGTCGTTTGTTTACCGTCAGGCGCTGGAGATTATTGACGACCTGCCCGGGATCATCGGCAGATCGTCGGAGATGCTGTCGGGTCTTACGGCAAAGGCCAGGGGCCTCACTTCATCCCTGTCCGGCGGCGCGGCAGGTTATGCCGACGGCGCCGCCGGGCACCTCACGGAGCTTCTGATGCAGGTCCCGGCAAAGCTGTCTGTACGCGTCATGGACGCGCTGTCCGCCGCGGCCCGGGCTGCGCCGAAGATATTTCTTTTTACCGTGACGTATATCGTCGGCACCGCCTTCATCAGCAGAAGTTACGGGGAGATCATTGATTTTTTCCGCGCACAGCTGCCGGAAAGCCTGCGGCACAGGGCTGAAAGGATTTCGTCGGTGCTGTCCGAGGGCGTGACGAAATGGCTGCAGGCGGAGCTCGTGATGGGTCTGGTGACCTTCACCCTGCTGCTGGGCGGTTTCTGGCTCACAGGGGTGGATCACGTCTTTTTCGCGGCGGCGTTCACGGCTCTTCTCGACGCGCTGCCTCTGCTGGGCACAGGCACCGTGCTGCTGCCGTGGGCTCTTGCGCTCGCGGCCACGGGCAGCGTCGGGCGGGGCGCGGCTATGGCCGTGCTGTGGGCGGCCACCGCGCTGACGCGCAGTCTTCTGGAGCCGAAGCTGGTAGGAAAAAGCGCCGGGGTAAACCCGGCCGCGTCGCTGCTGGCGCTGTATCTGGGTTTCCGGCTGTGGGGCGTCGGCGGGATGGTGCTGCTGCCTCTGGGTCTCGTTCTCCTGAAACGTCTGAGCGACGGCGGTCTCGTACGTGTGTGGCGGGATCCCTCCCCCTGACGCTCCCTCTCAGCGCAAAAAACCGGCTGAGCGTCAATCTCAGCCGGTTTCTATCCTGTGACTATATTCCGCAGACGGTGAAAAATCCTTCTTCATCGAGGGCCTTCTTTGTCCACCATTCTATCTCGGCGACGGCCTCGGCGGCGTCCTGCCTGTCGGCGGCAAGTTCACGCACCCTCTGCCAGTCCTCCCCCGTCACCCTTGTGATGCCGTACGGGTCAAAGTCCGGTACGACTTTCATAAGAATCCGGGTCAGGCCGATATAGGCGCAGATCTCGTCGTCGATATACACGGAGTCGGGCAGCCAGGGCTTTTTATACTCGCCCCGCTGGAATTCGAAATACGCCCCGCGGGTGACGCCCGTGCGGAAAAACCGCATGGCCACCCGGGCCTTTACTTTTCTTTTCTTTCTTTTGAATATGCACATGGTCATCACCCTGCCTTCAACGATATCATATCCCGCCGCCGTTTTCAATCCCGGCACAAAAGGCGCGTCGGCGGAATATCATGTCATGCGGGGCGCTGCCCGCAAAAGGAATGATTGATTTGCACGAGTACGTTGTGTCCGAGGGGGACAGTATCCGCTCCATATCCGAAAAGTTCGGCGTGGACGGCGCAGCGGTGGCGCGGCTCAACGGGGGTGTGAGGGCTCTGCGCCGCGGTCAGATGCTGCGGATACCGGTATTCTCCCTGTATACCCGGCTGCGGCGCGGTCAGAGCAAAGCCTCGGCGGCGGCAGCACTGCAGGTGCCGCCCTCCCGTGTGCGCGGCTGCGGCGCAGAGATATACGTCTTCTTCGAGTAAAGCACGGCGCGGCACTGCCGCGCCGTGCACCTTTTTTTCGGTCTATTACGCCATCGCCAGGGCAAGTCCCGTCTCTTCCCCGATAACGGCGGCGTCACCGCCGTCGGACGCGGGGCGCAGGGCCACGGCGCCGTAACGTGACGCAATATCAAGAAGCTTTTCCGCCTCGTCCCCCGCGCAGACTATCGCCGGTCTTCCGGCGCAGCGGCGCGCCGCCCGCTCCACGGCATCAGCGCCGCCCGCGAGTATCAGGGGCACCGGTACGGCGGACTGAACGGCGTCGGTCGTCTCCGCCGCAGCGTCTCCGTCGACTCCGGACAGATTTAAGATTACGGTTTCGGCACCGTCGCTCATCACGTCGACAGCGGCGTCCGCCGTCTCCTCCCAGTCGGCGTTATCCGCGGCGCGTACCGTGCCCGCGGTTACGGGGCCGTCGTCAAGGCGGACGACGCTCCGTGTCCCGGTGAGGACCGGCGGAAGAGGCTTTTTCCTCCCGGACGCCGTGCGTTTCGACGCCTCGGCGGCTATCCGGACGGTATACTCCGGCGTCGTACCGCAGCAGCCTCCCACTATGACGGCTCCGGCGTCCATTATCTCCGCCATGACGGCGGCGAACTCCTCCGGGGTAATATCATACACGGCCCTGCCGCCCTCCATGCGGGGAAGACCGGCGTTGGGCTGGGCCATAACAGGCACGGAGGCGGCTTCGGCATACTCCCTGACGAGGGGCAGCATATCCCTCGGCCCGAGGGAACAGTTCAAACCTACCGCGTCGGCCCCGGCGGCGCACAGCGTCACGGCGGCCGACTCAGGCGTTGAGCCCATGAGGGTGCGGCCGCCCTCGGCAAAGGTCATCGTCACGTAAACGGGCAGCGCGCAGTTTTCCTTTGCAGCAAGCAGGGCGGCTTTTGCCTCCAGGATATCGGTCATGGTCTCGATGAGGACAAGGTCCGCGCCGGCCTTGACCCCGGAGCGCACCATACCCGCGAAGACCTCGCAGGCGCCGTCGAAGGTCAGCTCGCCCATGGGCGGGAACATCTCTCCGATGGGGCCGACGTCCAGCGCGACCCTTTTCGCCCCGGCCTGACGGGCCAGGTCTATGGCGGCGGTGATCACCGCGTCCGCGTCCGTATCGTCGTCAAGGCGCGGTACGCCGAAGGTGTTGGCGGTTATGACCTCCGCTCCCGCCTCAACGTACATGCGGTATATGTCCCGGATATCGTCGGGGTGTGTGAGATTCCAGAGCGCAGAGTTTTCGTCGGAACGCAGGCCTCTTGCCTGCAGAAGAGTGCCCATAGCGCCGTCAAATATGGTAAAACCGTTCATTTTGCTCCTTTCACCCCTTGAAATAGTCCTCGATGACTTTTCTGGGCGCCTTCGCGTTGCCCTGGATCATCGACGAGTCGCCGCCGCCTCTGCCGGAGATGGCGGCGTTTATGTTTTTTGCCGCGGCCCGCAGGTCCACGGCCGAGCTGCCGATAACGTACCTGTACCCGCTCCCGTCGTCGCCGGAGAAGGCGGCGCATATCCCGCCGCAGTCCGGCAGCGCGGCGTTTACTATGAGCCGCAGCTCGTCGTGGCCGAAGTTCTCCTCGAAGATAACGACGTTATTGCCGCTTCTCTCCGCCGAGGCCGCGACGTACGCCGCAAGGCGCCTCACGAGCCCGCCTTTTTCGTAGGAGAGCGCGTCCCGTGCCTCCATCAGGCGCTCCACGGCGGAAACCACGTCCCCGGGCTTCGCCGACAGCAGGGCGGAAATG
>JAEETR010000145.1 GCA_016286595.1 Oscillospiraceae bacterium
ACGCCGTTCTCCAGCTGCGGGTATTCCTCGTAAAACTCCTCCTCCGGTATGTCACGCCCCGCCTTGAGGTACAGCTCGTCGGACGGGAAGAATATGCGGGAGCCGTGCTTTTCAAGGCACTCCCGTCCGAACGCTTCCACGTCGTCAAGGGTGCGGGCGGCGCTCTCTCGGTCGAAGGGCTTTATCTCGGGCAGTCCCTCCCGGTGCTTCGTAAGTCCCACGGGGATCACGGACACGCTGGCCACGTTGGGGTACATGGCTGCGAGGTCCGCCATGGTGCGGCGGAGCTCCTCCCCGTCGTTCCAGCCGGGGCAGCAAACTATCTGGCAGTTCATCGTGATGCCCGCCTCGGCAAAGCGCCGCATTATCTCAAGGCCCCGCCCGGCGAAACGGTTTCCCAGCATCCTGCAGCGCAGGTCCGGGTCGGTGGTGTGTACGGAAACGTTGATGGGGCTTATTTTCAGGTCGATGACCCGCTGCACCTCCCGCTCGGCGAGATTAGTCAGCGTGATGTAGCTGCCGGTGAGAAAGGAAAGGCGCACGTCGTCGTCCTTGAAGTATAAGGACGGGCGCAGACCTTTGGGCAGCTGGTCAACGAAACAGAATATGCACTTGTTGGCGCAGGAATGGGCGGTGTCCATGAGGTATTCCTCAAACTCAAGGCCGCAGTTGTCCCCCTGCTCCTTGCGCACCTCAACGGTGCGCTCCGTCCCGTCGGGCCGCTGCAGCGAAAGCGTCACGTTCTCGTCGTAGGAGTAGTACATGTAGTCCAGCACGTCGGTGACGTCTTTGCCGTTTATCCGCAGCAGTCTCTCGCCGGGCACGACTCCCGCCGCGTCCGCCGGACTGTCCGGCTGGACGAGACTGATAATATTCCGCATCTTCTCCCCCGATACGAAAAGGACGGCGGTAAACCGCCGTCCTTCTGGTAGTAATTACTTACTTATCCTCAGCAACGCTGACGACTTCCCGGCCCTTATACGTACCGCAAACGGGGCACGCTCTGTGGGACAGGACCATAGCGCCGCACTTCGGGCACTTGGAAAGTCCCGGGACAGTCATCTTCCAATTAGAACCGCGCCTCTTATCTCTTCTTGCCTTGGATACTTTCCCCTTCGGAACCGCCATCTATGACACCTCCTGTTAATTATTCTCCAGGAGCTGTCTCAACACAGCCAACCTGGGGTCTCCTTCGGCCCTGCAGTCGCAGGGACCTTCGTTCAAGTTTTTTCCGCAGGTGGGACACAGCCCTCTGCAGTCTTCTTTGCACAGCGTGACCTGCTCCATGTTCAGCACGAACGCGGTGATGAAGATCTCGTCAAGATCGATCTGCGTACCGTCTATCAGGTACAGCTCGGAATCGTCCTCGTCGGGAAGCTCCTCTACCAGCGTCGCCGCAACGTTCAGGCGCAGGTGCTTTTCAAACTCCGCAAGGCATCTGTCGCACCGACAGCGCATGTCCGCGTCAAGCTCGCCTTTGAGGATCATCATACCCGCCTCGTTCTCCACCGTGCCGAAAGCCCTCACAGGCCCCTCATATTCAAGCACGGAGTCGAACTCCAGAGCGGCTTTGTCCAGCTCGTAATCGAACGGACGGCTCTCGCCGGGTATATCTATTATCTCGCAAAGCTCAAGACGCATCGCTCACCCCACGGAATAGGCCTTTTGGCCGCGCTACGATATTATAGATGAATTGTTTTGCCTTGTCAACAAAAAAATGGTATATACTTTGATGATAAATCGGGTTTCCGGGACCTTTCAGCCGTTATTTTTCACAGTGCGGCCTTCACAGCTGTCTGAGGAGCTCGTCTATGAGTTCCCTTTCCGCCATGCCCTCGGAAAAGGCGGTGGCGCCGCCGGCGGCGGTGCCCAGCTTCAGGGCGTAGTCGCTGTCCCCCGTCATGGCCCCGGCGATGAACCCGGCCACCATGGAATCCCCCGCCCCGGCGGAATTCACCACGGTGCCTCTGCACACGCCCTGACGGTGCACCCCGCCCGTCTCGTCCACAAGTATGGCGCCGTCTCCGGCCATGGATACTATAACGTTCCTCGCTCCCATATCCTGCAGACGGCGGGCGTACTTCACGACGTCGCCGTCGTTTTTGATCTCGACTCCGAACAGCTCGGCAAGCTCGGCGCTGTTGGGCTTTATGAGGTAAGGGCGGTATTTCAGCACGTTCTTCAAAAGGTCCTTCGTGGCGTCTACCACGGACCATATATCCCTGTCGGACAGCTTTTCAAGGATGCGCTCGTATATGTCCGGGGGCAGCGAACCGGGTATGCTCCCGGCAAGGACGATGAGGTCCCCGTCCCTGAGGGCCGTAAGCTTTTCAAAGAATGCCGACAGCGACTTGTCGTCTATATCCGGGCCAGTGCCGTTGAGCTCGGTCTCCACCTCGGATTTGAGCTTCACGTTTATCCGGGACGTCCCGGAGGGCAGGCGGATGAAATCGGTGGTCACGCCCCGCTCCCGTACGCCCTTCTCTATGGCCTCCCCGGTAAAACCGGCTATAAATCCCAGCGCCACGGAGTCCACGCCCAGCTCCCGGAGGATGACGGAAACGTTTATGCCCTTGCCGCCGAAGATAAGGCTGTCCCCCTTCGAGCGGTTCGTCTCCCCCAGCTTTACGCCGGGGATGCGCATGATGTAGTCCACGGCCGGATTGAAGGTTACGGTATATATCATAAGAGCGCCTCCTCCTGTGTGAAAATTCCGCGTTTATGTTTATTCTTCGACGTTTCTGTGCTATTATATTTTATACTGTGCATCCGTGCAAGTAAAGGGCGATTATTCGGTGAGGAGGACTCCATCCGTGCGTGAATTCATCATAAACAAAAACGACGCCGGGCAGCGTCTTGACCGTTTCTGCGCCAAGGCCGCCCCTCTGCTGCCCTCCTCTCTCATCCAGAAGCGCATCCGCACGAAGGATATAAAGATAAACGGCCGTCCCGGCAAGAGGGACGACAGGCTGTGCGAGGGGGACGTGGTCCGCATATATGTTCCCGACGAGTTCTTTCAGAAGGTCACCGACGATACCTCGTGGCTGAAGATCACGTCTCCGAAGATCGACGCGGTCTACGAGGACGAAAACGTTCTTCTCGTAAACAAACCCGCCGGCATGCTCTGTCACTCCGACTCCGGCGGCGAGTACGACACGCTTATAGCCAACGTGAAGGCGTATCTCAGGGCAAAGGGCGAGTGGGATCCCGCGGCGGAGAACTCCTTCGTCCCGGCCCTTGCCAACCGTATCGACCGCAACACCTCCGGCATAGTGCTCTCGGCCAAAAACGCCGCGGCCCTGCGGGTGCTGGACGAGAAGATAAGGAACCGGGAGATAGACAAGCGGTATCTTGCCCTGGCGGAGGGCGTCATGGAGCCGAGGGACGGCGTTCTGAAGGGATATCTCTTCAAGGACGCCAGGCGCAACCAGGTCTACGTTCGCAAGGCGCCCGAGAAGGGCGCCAGGACCGCCGTAACCGAGTACAGGACTCTGGCGGTGAAAAACGGCCTTTCTCTTCTGGAATGCCGTCTCGTCACCGGACGCACCCATCAGATAAGGGCGCAGCTTTCCGCGGCGGGCCATCCCCTTATAGGCGACGGGAAGTACGGCAGCGAAAAGGTGAACAGAAATTACGGTGAAAAGGGCCAGTGCCTGTGTTCTTACAGGGTGCGTTTTGCGTTCAGGGCCGACGCGGGCCCCCTGCAGTACCTCAACGGCCGGGAGTTCACCGTCAAAAACGTGGATTTTGTCGAAAAATACGATTTCTCCCCGTCTTTTGATTGACTTTTCTATATAAGGTATGTATATTTAATGCATTATACCGGGGGACGTTCAGCGCCCCCCGCAAAGGTACGAAATCTCACGGTCCGGGGCGTTCCCGGCCAGGAAAGGGGGAGGATAAATGGCAAAAGAGCTCATTCGCCTCAGCCATGTGTCGATGGCGTTTGACGGTGAGGTCGTTTTAGACGACATGAACATTTATTTCAACGACAAAGAATTCCTCACACTGCTCGGACCCAGCGGCTGCGGCAAGACCACGACGCTGCGCATAGTTGGAGGTTTCCTGACGCCCACGTCGGGAGACGTCTTTTTCGACGGGGTGAGGATTAATGATGTTCCTCCAAGCAAACGGCAGGTGAACACGGTGTTCCAGCGTTACGCCCTGTTCCCCCACCTGAACGTTTACGAGAACGTGGCCTTCGGTCTGCGGCTCCAGCGGCCGAAGATATCCGAGAAGGAAACAGCCGCCCGGGTGGGCGAGATGCTGGAGACGGTGTCCCTCAGAGGTTTTGAGCACCGCACGGTCACGTCTTTGTCCGGCGGTCAGCAGCAGCGTGTGGCCATAGCCCGCGCCCTCGTGATGCGCCCGAAGGTCCTTCTGCTGGACGAGCCCCTGGGCGCTCTCGACATGCGCCTTCGCAAGGATATGCAGCAGGAGCTCAAGCGTATCCAGCAGCAGATGGAGATAACGTTCATATACGTCACCCACGACCAGGAGGAGGCTCTGGCCATGAGCGACACCGTCGTGGTGATGAACGCGGGCAAGATCCAGCAGATAGGCTCCCCCGAGGACATATACAACGAGCCGAAAAACGCCTTCGTCGCCGATTTCATCGGCGAGAGCAACATCGTGGACGGCATTATGCGCGCCGACGAGGTGGTGGAGATATTCGGCAGGAAGTTCCGGTGCGTGGACAAGGGCTTCGCCCCCGACGAGGAGGTGGACGTGGTCATCCGTCCCGAGGACGTGGACATCGTGCCGCCGGAGAAGGGTCTTCTCATCGGCACCGTCACCAGCGTGACCTTCAAGGGCATGCACTACGATATAATAGTGGACTTCTACGGCTTCAAGTGGCTCATCGAGACCACGGACTTCTGCCCCGTGGGCGAGCGGATAGGCATAGACATAGTTCCCGAGGGCTTCCACATAATGAAGAAGAGCATCTACTCCGGCATGTTCGGCGATTACAGCTCCTACTCCGAGGAGTACGACGAGATAAGCGACGCCGAATACGTGGAAGAGGCCGCCAATGACGGCGAGGTGCCGGAATGACCCGGGGCATGAAGCGCCTTTCCATACCCTATATAGTATGGATGGCCATATTCGTGGTGGCGCCCATCTTCATCGTGCTCATCTACGCCGTGACCAGCAGCTCCGGCGCGTTCACAGCGGCCAATTTCTCCAACATGCTCTCCTATTCCGGAGTGTTCGCCCGGTCCATGTGGCTGGCGTTCATCGCCACGGTGATCTGCCTCGTCATAGGCTATCCCGCCGCGTATATCCTTTCACGGCTGGGTCCCGGCGCGCAGAAGATATGCATGATGCTGGTTATCCTGCCCATGTGGATCAACTCCCTGCTGCGGACCTACGCCTGGATGAGCATTCTGGAGAACACCGGCCTTCTCAACAGGTTTTTCCGCGCCATCGGGCTTCTGGACCTTCTGGGCATCGAGTTCGTGCCCATGATAAACACCCCCGGCGCCGTGGTGCTGGGCATGGTCTACGACTTTCTTCCCTTCATGATACTTCCCATCTACTCCGTGCTGGTGAAGATGGACTACACGCTGGTGGAGGCCGCCGAGGATCTGGGGGCCACCCCTGCGAAGGTGTTCACGAAGGTGACGCTGCCTCTGTCCGTATCCGGCGTGGTGTCCGGCGTGACCATGGTGTTCGTGCCGGCCATATCCACCTTCGTCATCTCCCGGCTGCTGGGCGGCGGCAGTGACATGCTGCTGGGCGATCTTATCGAGATGCAGTTCCTCGGCACCGCCTACAACCCCCATCTGGGCAGCGCCATCTCCATAGTGATGATGGTGATCGTCGTTATATGCATGAGCCTTATGAACCGCTTCGGCGACGGTGAGGAGGGGGCGATACCGCTATGACGGGAAAGAAGGTACGCTTCGGCGAAAAGCTGCTGGTGGTACTGCTTTTCGTCTTCCTCTACGCGCCGATACTGGTGCTGATAGTTTTCTCCTTCAACGCCACAAAAAGCCGCGCCGTGTGGACGGGGTTCACCTTTAAATGGTACGGGGAGCTCTTCTCCGACGCAACGCTCATGTCCTCACTGTACACCACCCTGGGCGTGGCGGTGCTGTCCTCCCTCATAGCAACGGTGGCCGGCACCCTGGCCGCCATGGCCTTCTACAACATGAAAAAGCGCTGGCGCACTCCCCTGCTGACCATCAGCAACATACCGGTGGTCAATGCGGACATAATAACCGGCGTGTCCCTTTCGCTGCTTTTCGTATCCGTGGGCAAATTCCTGGGCCACGAGTACGGCTTCCTGGGCTTCGGCACGCTGCTGCTGGCCCACATCAGCTTCAACATCCCATACGTGGTGCTGTCCGTTATGCCCAAGTTCCGCCAGCTGGACAACAATCTGGTCGACGCGGCGGAGGACCTGGGCTGCACGCCGGCGCAGGCATTCACCAAGGTGGTGCTGCCTCAGATAATGCCCGGCGTTGTATCCGGCATGCTCATAGCCTTCACCATGTCGGTGGACGACTTTGTGATAAGCTACTTCACTGCGGGCACCACCACCCAGACCCTTTCCATGTATATCTACGCCATGACCCGCATGCGGGTCTCGCCGAAGATAAACGCCATATCCACCCTGCTGTTCACCGTGGTGCTGGCGCTGCTCATCATAATCAATTTCAGAAACAATAAGAACGACGGCGCGGCAAAGCCCGTCACCGCAAAGGAGATAAAACAATGAAGAAGCTTCTTTCCGCCTTGCTTGTCCTGTGCCTGATATCGTCTCTGCTGGCGATGTCGGGCTGTTCCGAGAAGAACAAAGAGGTCGTAAACGTCTATAACTGGGGCGAGTACATCGACGAGGACCTTCTCAAGGATTTCCAGAAGGAGACGGGCATCAAGGTCAACTACAAGACCTTCGAGACCAACGAGCAGGTCTATTCCGTCCTGAAGCAGGGCGGCTCCAGCTACGACGTGATAATCCCCTCCGACTACATGATATCCCGCATGATCAGCGAGGGCATGCTGGAGAAGATTAACTTTGACAACGTGCCCAACATATCCCTCATCGACGATATCTACCTCAAGCAGGACTACGACCCCACCGGAGAGTACTCCGTGCCCTACATGTGGGGCACCGTGGGCCTTATCTGGAACACCAACTATATCGACGAGGAGATCACGAGCTGGAGCGCCCTGTTCGACGAGCGCTACGCCGGTCAGATCCTCATGTTCGACAACTCCCGCGACGCTCTCGGGCTCGCGCTGCTGTACCTGGGTTACAGCATAAACACCACCAGCGAGGCCGAGCTCAACGAGGCCTACGAGCTTCTGGTAAAGCAGAAGGAGATCAAGCAGGCCTACGTCATGGACCAGATATTCGACAAGATGGAGGAGGGCGAGGCTTATATCGGCCCCTACTACGCCGGCGACTATCTGACCATGCTGGAAACCAACCCCGACCTGCGCTTCGTGGTCCCGGAGGAGGGCTCCAACCAGTTCGTGGACGCCATGTGCATCCCCAAGGGCGCTCCCCACAAGGACAACGCCGAGAAGTTCATCAACTGGATGTGCTCCACCGAGGTCTCCCTGGCCAACTCCGAGTTCATCGGATACACCAGCCCCAACGTGGAGGTCCGGGAGCAGATCGACCTGGACGAGGACGCGTTCGCCATCATGTACCCCTCCCAGGAAATCCTGGACCGGTGCGAATACTACGTGAACCTGCCCCAGGACACCCTGGACCTGTACGACAGTCTCTGGGTCAAGCTGAAGGCCTGACGGATAAAACTAAAAGACCTGCGATCATAAGATCGCAGGTCTTTTTTTATCGCTTTTTTAATCTCTGTTCAGAAGGAACAGAAGATCGCAGTTGTTCTCCATGCGGGCTATGAGTCTGCACAAAGACGCGGTCTCCCTTGGTCTGAGACCGGCGGTGAGGACGTCTGTCATCTCGGCGCTGACCTCCATCACGCGGTTGAAAAGCTCACGCCCCGTCTCTGTCAGGGACAGCATGCGCTTGCGTCTGTTGACCATGGAGAAGGCGCTGTTGAGGTATCCCCGCTGCACCAGAGCCCGCACATCGCGGCTGATGGTGGCCTTGTCGATATCGTAGGCCTCGATGATATCATCCTGACAGCAGTTTTCGTTTTCACCCACGTGAAGAATTATCATGTGCATGGAACCGCTCAGGCTGTATTTCGCAAGGGCTTTTCTCATGTAGCTGTGGCGTTTGTTGTTGATGTGATATATCGCCCTGAAAAGTGTCATCGTCTCGCTCATTTTTTCTCTTTTTCGCCTCCGCCCCATCTGAGCAGAATTCATGGTACGATTATACCAATTATGCGGAATAAACGCAATATAAATTCGGTATATTTTTTTATTCGCGGAGATTTTTTTCTCAGCCTGTCGTCGGAATACGGTGCAGAATTTGTTGACACGATAGCATTTTTGTAATAAAATATGCTCCTATTAGTTGATACTATCAACATTAAAGGAGCCGTGTCATGAATATTCATCGCAGAACTATAATGGTCAACGGCGTTGCGAACATGTCCACCCGTTATATGCTTGAAAAGGGCTACAATGTTGCGCTTTTTGCCCATTCTCAGGAGCAGGCGGACGCCATGTCGTCCACGATCCCCCAGGAGTACAGGGACAATTTCCGCGCTTTTTTCGTGGGCAGAGAGGACAGAGAGGCCTCCATAACACGCTGTCTTGAGGATATAAAGGCCGCCTTTGGCGGGCTGGACGTGGTGGCCACCGGCGCCGGGCAGAACGATCTCAGAAATTTTGAGGATCTCAGCGAGAAGGAGTTCACCCAGCTGCTGCCCAACCACATCTTCGGCGCTTACAGCATTATGAAGCACACCCTTCCCCTGCTGAAGGAAAGCGGCTCCGGCAGGTTCATCAACTTCACATATATAGAGTCCATGAGCGGCCGTTTCCACAACGGCGTGGCGGGGGCGGCGGGCAAGGCAGGCATCATAGCTCTTACCCGCAACTACGCACTGGCCTACGCAAAATACGGCATCACAGCCAACTGCATAGCCATCGGCGCCATGAAGACGCTTCTTCAGCTGGAGCCGGACTATCAGAAAGCCATCGAAAGCCGCATCCCCGTTGGGCACATCGCCACCGCTGACGACATCGCCCCGATTCTCCACTTCCTGGCCAGCGAGGAATCCCGCTACATCACCGGCGCGGTGATAAATGCCAGCGGCGGCGCGTATATGGACTGAAAAAAGAAAAACCGGAAGGGACGATCCCTTCCGGTTTTTTATGTTCTTTACTTTGTGCCGAAGATCCTGTCGCCGGCGTCGCCCAGACCGGGCACGATGTAGCCGATCTCGTTGAGCTTCTCGTCAAGGGCGGCCACGAAGATATCCACGTCGGGATGGGCGTCGTTCATGCACTTGACGCCCTCGGGAGCGGCAATTATGCTCATGAGCTTGATGCGCTTAACGCCCACCTCCTTCAGGAAGGTGCAGGCGGCCGCGGCGCTGCCGCCGGTGGCCAGCATGGGGTCGACGATTATAACGTCGCGCTCCTGTATGTCGGGGGGCATCTTGAAGTAGTACTTAACGGGCTCCAGGGTCTCCGGGTCACGGTAAAGGCCTATGTGGCCGACCTTTACGTTGGGCATCATGGCGACCATGCCGTCCACCATGCCCAGGCCTGCGCGGAGTATGGGCACCACGGCCAGCTTCTTGCCGGCGATATGCTGACAGTGGGCGATCCCCATGGGAGTCTTCACGTCCACGGCCTCGAGGGGAAGGTCCCGGGTAGCCTCGTAGCACATCAGCATTGCGATCTCGGAAACAAGCTCACGGAACTCCTTGACGCTGGTCTCCTCGTTGCGAAGGATGGACAGCTTGTGCTGGATAAGAGGGTGATCAAAAACGTGCACCTTGCTCATTTCGTTCTCCTTCCGCGGCTCCGGAGGGCCGCATTTTATTTATATGTTAAGTGTTTTATTGTCTTTTCAGGGGTTGCCCTCCCGGGCAAGGCGCTCCCGTTCCGCCTGGGAAAGCCGCAGATACTCCGGCACCACGTCGTCCGGGGAGCAGGGCTCCGCCCGCTGCGCGGCCATGGCCACGCCCCAGGCGCTCTGCAGCAGCAGAGGCTCAGGCGGCAGCCGGGCTTCAAGGCCCGCCTCCAAGAATGCATTATAGCACAGTTTCGCGCCGTCTCCAACAAAATAATAGGGCCCTGCCCCGGATTTTGCTTCCTCCATCACAAGGGAGAGCGGCACGGCCCTGTCGGGGCAAAGCCGCAGAGGCTGGCCGTTTTTTATCTGAAATACGGCGTTATATATCTCGCCGCGGCGGGCGTCCATGGCGGGACAGACGACGGCCCCCTCCCTGTCGGAAAGATGCCATGCCATGGCTTCCAGCGTCGACACGGGGATAAGGGGCTTGCTGCCGCCCCAGGCAAGGCCCTTGGCGGCGGCCACGCCTATGCGTATGCCGGTAAAGGAGCCGGGCCCCTTCGCCACGGCCACGGCGTCCACGCTGTCCATGGTGAGCTCAAGGTTCTCGAGGAGCTCCCGGGCCATTATCAGAAGTGTTTTCGAGTGGGTAAGGCCGCTGTTCTCGCAGTACTGGGCCGCAAGGGAGCCGTCCTGACACAGGGCGACCGAGGCCATCTTTGCCGAGGACTCCAGAGCAAGTATCCTCATATTTCCCGCCTCCCGTCTGCAAACTCTACGGCTATGCGCCGCTCATCGTCCGAAAGCTTCTCTATCGTCACCCTGACGGCGTCCGCAGGTATCTCGTCGCCGGCGTTTTCGCTCCACTCCACCGCGCACACGCCGCCGCGGGTCAGGTAATCCTCCCAGCCGATCTCGAAGAGCTCCTCCGGGTCGGAAAGGCGGTACATGTCAAAGTGGAACAGCGGTACGCTCCCCAGATATTCGTTCACGATGGTGAAGGTGGGGCTTGACACTCTTGCAGTCAGGCCCATGCCCCGGGCCATGCCCCGGACGAAGGCCGTCTTTCCCGCGCCGAGATCGCCGTAAAGGGCCACCACATCGCCGGGACGCAGCACCCCGGCAAGCCGGGCGCCGACGTTAACGGTATCGGCTTCGCTTTTCGAGATATATTCCATGCTTCACCTCTGGGACGTGAGAATCGTTACCGCTGACAGTATATCACTTCTTCATCTCTTATAAAAGAGCCTGAGAGCCATTTTTCCCGGCGGTACGGCCTCAATCCGCAAAATCCGCTTTACTGAACGGGGATAAAATGGTAGTATTATGGTGAGATGATATCCGCGCCCGCCGCGGCGCGTTTTTTGGAGATCACCGTGAAACGATTTCTTTCCTTTATCGGCACCGTACTGAAAAGGTGCGATCTCGTGCTTCTTTTCCTGAGCGCCGCCGCCACTGCGTTCAGAATAGTGCTCATATCCAGCGCCACCCGCAGCATGGGAGGGCGCAACTACGTGTTTATCCAGTCCTTCGCGCTGGTGCTCGGCATGGGGCTTTACGTGGTATTCTCCGTGGTAGACCTGAACTCCATCGCGGAAAAGTGGAAGCTTCTGCTGGTGCTGTCTCTGCTGTTCATCGCGTCGCTGTTCAAGCTGGGCATCGGCGACGAGACCACCGGCAACAAGGCGTGGATACACATCGGCAGTCTGAACGTACAGCCCTCCGAAGTCCTGAAGCCCTTTTTCGCGATCATAGTGGCCAAGGTGATGGTGGAGCTGCGCCGCCGCTTCGGGCTCAACCACATAGTGTCGCTTCTGCTGCTGGTGCTGTTGTTCGGCGCCTTCTTCGGTCTTATCATCGTGGCCTCCTCCGACCTGGGCAGCGCCATGGTGTACCTTTTCATGTTCGTGACCATGCTGTTCGCCGGCGGACTGCAGATATACTGGTTCCTGCTGGGCGCTACGGCGCTGGCGCTGGTGTCGCCAATGCTGTGGAACCAATTCCTGACGCAGAAACAGAGGAACCGGATAATCGCCCCTTACGACCCGTCCATCGACCCAAACGGCCGCACCATAAGATGGCAGGCCAACCAGAGCGTGGCGGCCATTGCCTCCGGCAAGGCCACGGGCATGGGACTTTATCACGGCACCCGCACCCAGGCAGGCACCATCCCCAAGCAGCACACGGACTTTATCTTCTCCGCCGCCGGAGAGGAGCTGGGTATGCTGGGGTGTATCCTGGTTGTGGGATTGCTGGTGCTCATTATAATCCGCTGCATCCGCACGGGCATGCGGGCCTCCACCCGGCTGGACGCCCTGGTGTGCGTGGGCATCGCGGCCATAATGATATTCCAGACCTTCGAGAACATAGGCATGTGCCTGGGTCTTGCGCCGGTCATCGGTCTTACGCTGCCGTTCTTCAGCTACGGAGGCTCGTCGATAATCACCATGTTCATGTGCATGGGTCTGGTTTCCGGGGTACGAACGCGGCCGAAACCGGAGATGTTCCTGAGCGAATAAGAAAAAACGCGCTGCTTCGGCAGCGCGTTTTCAATATACTATCACGTCCACCCGCATGCGTCCCCGGCGGGTCTCCCCCGCCGTACCCAGCAGCTTGAACCTTCCGTGTCCGCGGACGGACACGATGGAGCCGGGCTTTACCTGCGCTCCGGCGCTGACAGCCAGACGGCTGTCAATGAACACCCGTTCCGACTCCACCAGTGATTTAGCCTCGCTGCGTGACAGGTCGTACACGCCCGCCACGAGGGCGTCGAGCCGGTCCGAGGCAACGACTTTCTGTCGGGGCTCCGGCGGCTGTGTGAGCGTCTGCGGAGGCTGTGAGGACACGCAGCGCACCGTGGTGTGTTTCACCTGCGTCAGCTCCAACGCGATGAAGGCGGCAATGGAGTCCATACAGAACAGGTACGCGCGATCGTCCTGCACCACGATGTCCCCCAGCATCTCGCGCTTTATGCCCAGGGCCATGAGGGAGCCCAGGAAATCCCGGTGGGTCAGCTTGTCGGCGAACTTCGCGTTCACCGGCTCGATACGCAGACACGTCACCGGAGGCGATTCCTCATAGCCGCAGGCGTCTTCGCTGCCGAAGCAGGCCACCGCCCTCTCCGCCCCCTCGAAGCCGCCGAAAAGAGACACCGGGGCGCTCAGGCCCATGGAAAGCAGCACGCTCTGCTCCGCCTGAGTGAGAAAATGGGAGAACTGCCACGTTCCCCGCTGTTCAAATCGCCGGCACAGGTCCGCCAGATGGCTGCGCAGCTGCCCCGTATCCTCCTGCATGGTGCTCCTCCGTCAAAGACCGGTTGATTGCTTTCCGTGACAAGTATAGCACGTTATCTGCCGCCGCGCCACAGCGCATTCGCCAATCTGCGGAGCTATTTTCAGCATATTGCCGTATTTTCGCAAAAAGAGGACGGCCAGCCCAATACCTATTGACAAAATAAGGCCTGAATTATTATAATATGTCTGTATAAAAGGGTAAAAGACCGCTGATTTTTTAGCGCATCCGCGCCCGAAATTTTATAGGAGGATACCTGTATGTACGAGATAGTTGCCAAGCCCCTTACCAAGGAAGCCTTCAAGCCCTACGGCGAGTACGTTGACCTGATCCACATGGACGAGTACTTCACCCGCCCCGGCCAGGATGCCGGCTTCTTCCCCGATCTGATCCGCCTGAACTTCGGCATCACCACCATGCCCGTGGTCAACTGCTGCCTCGTCAAGAAGAGCGATGAGTGGATCGTTCGCGGCACCGAGTACCACAGCTATACCTGCGAGGGCCTGTGCCCCGTCAACGGCGACGTGGTCATCTTCGTCGGCCGTCCCGCCCGCGGCTTCGGTCCCGCCCCCTGCGGCGCTGACCTCGAGGCCTTCATCATCCCTCAGGGCACTTTCGTCCGCTTCAACTGCGGCATTCAGCACGGCACTCAGTTCCCCATCGACAAGGACTATGTCAGCCTGATCTGCCAGCTGCCTGAGCGTACTTACGCCAACGACTGCGTCCGCATCAAGTACGAAGAGGGCCAGGAAGCCAAGATCGTAATGCCCAAATAAGTCCCCGCAAAAATGAAAAGAGCAGGTCTTTCGACCTGCTCTTTTTTTGTTCTGTTTCAGATGCCCAGATACTTCTTAACGGCTGCAACGTCGTCAAAGATATAGTCGGGCTTTATCTCGCTTGCCGCCAGGGTAGCCTGGTCGGTCTCGCCGGACATGACGAGGAGCGCCACCGCGCCGGCGTTGACGGCTACGGCGATATCGGTGTACATTCTGTCCCCCACGCAGCATATCTGCTCATTGGGAATGCCGGTCTGCCCGGAGATGATGTCCACCATGTTTCTGTCGGGCTTGCCGATGTACGTGGGCTTGACGCCGGTGGAGGCTGTCAGAAGGGCGCAGATGCTGCCGCAGTCGGGCAGGACCTCGCCGGCGGGCATGGGGCAAACCCAGTCGGGGTTAGCGGCTATGAACGGCAGGCCGCGGCGCAGGAAATGTACGGCGCGCTCCAGCTTATAATAAACCAGTTCCGTGTCAAATCCCACGACAACGACGCCGGGATTTTCGTAATCTATGGCGATG
>JAEETR010000146.1 GCA_016286595.1 Oscillospiraceae bacterium
CGGCGGTCACGCTCGTTCTCGATGGTACGGGAGGCCATTACGCCGGGGATACCGCAGCCGGTGGCCACCAGCATGGGGATGAAGCTCTTGCCGGACAGGCCGAAACGGCGGAAGATACGGTCCATGATGAAGGCGATGCGCGCCATGTAGCCGCAGTCCTCCAGCAGGCACAGCATCAGGAACAGGACCAGCATCTGGGGAACGAAGCCCAGCACCGCGCCCACGCCCGCGAATACGCCGTCGGAGATGAGACCCACGAGCCAGGGAGTGACGCCCCAGCCCTCAAGAATGGTGCGGGAGCCTTCCTTGAGCCATGCCTCACCCAGCACGTCGTTTGCCGTGTCGGTCAGGAAGGTGCCTATGGAGATGCCGCCGTCCGCGATGGAGGTGCCCATGGAAAGAGCGTACACCAGGAACATGACCGCGGCGAAGATCGGCAGGGCCAGGATGCGGTTGGTGACGATCTTGTCTATCTTGTCGGAGACGGACAACTGTCCCTTGCCCTTTTTCTTATAGATGCCCTTGAGCATCTGGCCTATGTAGATATAGCGCTCGTTGGTGATGATGCTCTCGGCGTCGTCGTCCAGCTCGGTCTCCGCGGCCTTGATGTCCTGCTCGATGTGAGAGCGAACGTCGGCGGGGATGTTGAGCTGTGACAGGACCTTCTCGTCCCGCTCAAATACCTTGATGGCGTACCAGCGCTGCTGTTCCTCGGGAAGATCGTGTACGGTGACCTCTTCGATGTGGGCCAGAGCGTGCTCCACAGGGCCGGAGAAGCTGTGCTGGGGGATGGTCCTGCCGTTTTTGGCAGCCTCGATGGCCGCCAGAGCGGCCTCCTTAACGCCGTCGCCCTTCAGGGCGGATATCTCCACGATCCTGCATCCCAACTGATCGCTCAGCGCCTTGACGTTGATGGAATCCCCGGATTTTTTGACCAGGTCCATCATGTTCAGCGCAATGACCACGGGGATGCCCAGCTCGGTGAGCTGGGTGGTAAGATACAGATTTCGCTCAAGGTTCGTGGCGTCCACGATATTAAGGATGGCGTCCGGCTTTTCCTCGATGAGATAGTTCCGGGCTACGACCTCTTCCAGCGTGTAGGGAGACAGGGAGTAGATGCCTGGCAGGTCGGTGAGAATGGCCTCCTTGTCGACGATCAGTTTGCCTTCCTTCTTCTCAACGGTGACGCCGGGCCAGTTTCCAACGAACTGGTTGGAGCCGGTCAGCTTGTTGAACAGCGTAGTTTTACCGCTGTTCGGGTTGCCCGCCAGGGCAATTCGTATCTGTTTGTCCATATACCTGCCTCCTTATTTCACTTCGATCATTTCGGCGTCCGCTTTGCGGATGGACAGCTCGTAGTTGCGGACGTTGACCTCTACCGGATCCCCCAGCGGAGCGAGCTTGCGTACGTACACCTCGACCCCCTTGGTGATGCCCATGTCCATTATCCGGCGCTTTACGGCGCCTTCTCCATGGAGCTTGACCACGGTCACGGTCTGTCCGACCCTGGCATCTTTGAGCGTTTTCATTCTGACTCCTCCCTTATACCATGATTCTTCTCGCCAGCTCGTCGCTGACGGCAACACGGCTTTCCTTGATTTTTACGATGAGATTTCCGCTGATGGTGCTTAATATGACGACCTCTCCTCCCACGTTGAAGCCCAGGTCCTCAAGATGTTTTTTGACTTCCGGACTGCCGCCGATGCGCCTGATGATCTGAGGCTGTCCGGCTTCTGCAAGGTTTAGCGGCATCATATTCTCCCTCCTGCGTCTTTAGGTTAGCAAATGCTAACCAATGGACGTAAAAATAAGTTAGCGAGCACTAACTGTGACACATTATAGTTAGCACCGGGTAACTTGTCAAGAGATTTTGAGTTCAAAAAACAAAAAAACGGTGTGACGCAGACGAACAGGTCACACCGTTTTATATTTGTACTGTTTGGCCGCGTGGTTTATGCGGTGATGGCAGCGCGCTCCGCCATGTGACAGGCGCACAGCTGGCCGCCGCCCACGTCCCGCAGCACGGGTTCCTGCCGGGCACATATCTCCTCGGCATAGAGGCAGCGCTGACGGAACCGGCAGCCGGAGGGGGGAGAGATAAGGCTGGGAGGCTCGCCCTTGAGGGTCACGCGCCGGCGTCCGGCGCCTGCGTCAGGATCCGGTATGGGGACGGAGGACAGAAGGGCTTTTGTATAGGGGTGGGCGGGATTTGAGCACAGCGTGTCCGCGTCGCCCAGCTCCATCAGCTTTCCGCAGTACATAACGCCTATGCGGGTGGAGATGTGGCGCACCACCGCCAGATCGTGGGCAATGAACAGGTACGTCAGACCCCGTTCCTGCTGCAGGTCCTCCAGAAGATTTATGATCTGGGACTGATAGGACACGTCAAGAGACGATATGGGCTCGTCGCATACCAGGAAATCCGGCTTCACGGCCAGTGCCCGGGCGATGGATATGCGCTGCTGCTGTCCGCCGGAGAACTGGTGGGGGAAACGCTCGCCGTCGTTGGCGGTGAGACCCACGGACTCAAGTATCTCCGTGACTGCATCCCGCCGCGCTTCGCCCTTGAGCTTTTTGCCGGCGGCGGTGAGGGCCTCGTTGAGGATGTCCTTTATTCGCATTGACGGGTCGAGGGACCCGGCGGGGTTCTGGAATATGAGCTGCATGCGGCTGCGCAGAGGGCGGATGTTCCTCTCGCTCAGCTCCACGCCGTCGAAGGTGACGCGGCCGTCGGTGGGGGGCGTAAGGAAGAGCACGGTGCGGCCCAGGGTGGACTTGCCGCAGCCGGACTCGCCCACCAGACCGAAGGTCTCTCCCCGCATGATGCTGAAGCTCACGTCGTCAACGGCGTGCACCATGGTCTTGCGGCCGGAATCGTTCAGGGACCGGTAGTATTTCTTCAGTCCCGAGATCTCCATCAGAACGTCGTCAGGCATTTTCACTTACCTCCTTGACGTTGTAGTTCCAGCAGCATACGGAGTGGCCGCTGCCGTCGATGACGCGCTCCTCGGGACGCAGCTTCGAGCAGTTGTCCACACAGACGGGACACCGGGGATGGAAGCTGCAGCCCTCCGGCGGATGCCGGGGGTTGATGGGCGCGCCGGGCACGGGCTCGAGCCTGGCGCCCTTGACGGAATCGATCCGGGGAATGGCGTGGAGCATGGCCCGGGTGTACTGATGGGCGGGGGAGTGGAATATGTCGTGGGCGGGGCCCTTTTCCACTATTCTGCCCGCGTACATGACGGACACGTGGGTGCATATCTCGGCCACCACGCCGAAGTTGTGGGTTATGAAGATTATGGCCAGCCCCAGCTCCTCCTTGAGCTCCTTGAGGAGTTCGAGAATACCGGCCTGGGCGGTCACGTCCAGAGCGGTGGTGGGCTCGTCCGCTATGAGAAGGTCCGGCTTGCAAAGCACCGCCATGGATATCATGGCCCGCTGGAGCATGCCGCCGGAGAGCTCGTGGGGATAGCGGCGCATGCACCGGGACGCGTCGGCTATGCCCACTCTGGTGAGCATCTGCACCGCGGCGTCCGCGGCGTCGGATCTGGTAAAGCCCTTGTGGCGCATAAGAGGCTCTATAAGCTGATCGCCCACCGTCATGGCGGGGTTGAGGCTGCTCATAGGGTCCTGGAATATCATGCCTATCCTGGCCCCGCGGATGTCCTCCAGCTCGGGGCGGCTCATGGAAAGAAGCTCGTGGCCGTCGAATTTAACGCTGCCCTTGTTCACGGAGGCGGCGCCGCCCAGAAGACCGATGAGGGCGTAGGCCTGGGTGGATTTTCCGCAGCCGGATTCCCCCACGATGCCCATTATCTGGCCGGGATATACGTCGTAATCTATGCTGTCGACGGCTCTGACGGTGTCGGAAGCGGTGACGCCCTTATAGGTGACGGTGAGACCCCGCACGCTCAGCAGGGGGGAGGAGGGATTAACGTTTTCCATCATCTGTCCTCCTGTCCTCTCTTGAGCACGTCGCGCAGACCGTCGCCCAGGAAGTTGAGGGATAAGACCATAAGGAGCACCATCATGGAGGGGAACACGCAGGCGTGCCAGGAGTGGCGGATGGCGCCGTAGCCGGCGTGGATCATCAGGCCCCACTCGGGGGTGGGGACCTTGGCCGCCAGCCCCATGTAGCCCATCATGGAGCATATGAGGATGCAGTCTGCCGCCATGGAGGTGACGTACACCAGTATGGGCGCGGCGATGTTGCGAAGAATGTGCTTCATTATTATCTGGCCGCTTTTCAGGCCCAGCGCCCGGGCGGCCACCACGTATTCGCTCTCCCGTATCTCCACCGTCAGCGTGTGGACGAAGCGGGACAGCGTAGGTATCATTGTTATTCCCACCGCGATGGTGACGCAGGACACGCCGGGGCCGAGAGCCGCGGCGAACATTATCGTCAGCAGCACCGAGGGAATGGTGGACAGCACGTCCATCAGCCGCATCACGGCGGAGGAAACCACGCCGGGGAAGTAACCGGATACCAGGCCGATGGAACAGCCGAAGACTATGGCTATAAGCATGCTGGCGGCGGACATGGAAAGCGTCAGCCGTCCGGCGAACGTGGTGCGGGAGAAAAGGTCCCTGCCTATCTCGTCAAGACCGAAAATATGCTCCCACGAGGGCTTTTCGTACTTGCGCAGCACGCTTATTACGTCCAGATAGGACCATTTCGTCACCTTCTGGGAGAAGATGGTGAGGAAGAGGATAAAGGCCATGGTGATAAGACCGAACATGACGCTGCCGCTGCGCAGCATCCTGTGCAGGGCGGTCTCGGGCTTGTCGTCCAGAGGGCGGTTTATGAGCTGCGCCGCTCCGGCGGCCTTTTTCTTATTGGCGAACAGCAAGCGCTTCACCCTCCTTCCCGTCATCATCGTCGGCCTTCTCGCGGCCGCGGCTGTAGGCGGCCCTGATCCGGGGACTGGCGAAGGCGCTGGCCACGTCGGAGATAAGGCGCACCATGCAGATAAAGAACGAGGTCACCACGGTGCTCCCCATCGTTATGGGGATGTTCCTGGAGGCTATGGCGCCCGTCATATAGGAGCCCAGGCCCTGGATGGTGAACACGTTTTCAATGGCGAAGGTACTGGTGAAGAGGATGCCCAGATAGTTGCCCAGTATCACGATGATGGGCACCACCAGGTTTTTCATCACGTGGACGGAGATGACCGTCCGCTCCCGCAGGCCCTTGGCGCGGGCGGTGCGGATATAGGGCTTGTTCAGCACGGCGATGGCCTCCGCCCGGGTCATACGCGCCACCGAGGCGATGCCGCCTACGGATATGGAGATGACCGGCATTATGTAGTGCTTCAGGCTTGAGGAGCCGTGGGTTGGCAGGATGCGCAGCCACAGACAGAATATCAGCGCCAGCAGTATGCCCAGCAGATAGTTGGGTATGGAAGCGAACACCAGCGTGACGGAGCGGATGCCGCTGTCGAGAACGGAGTCCTTGTGGAAGGCCGCCAGAAGCCCCAGCCCCACCCCCACTACGGAGATGAAAACGAAGCTGCAGCCGACGAGGACCAGAGTTTTCGACGCACGGAAGATTATGTTTGCGGTGGTGTGGGTGCCCGTGATGCTGTCACCCAGGTCGAAGTGCAGGAAGATGTTGCTCAGATACGTGCCCAGAGCCGGCCAGTAACCGCCCATTCTGGTGATGGACGACTTGTTGCCGCCGGGAAGGATGTACATCATGGTGAACAGCAGCACCACGGTCAGTACAAGAATGGGTATGATGAGCAGTACCCTTTTGACGATGTACCTTAACATAACTAATCCTAACCTTGAATCATCGGTTTTTGAAAACATCCCTCTCATTATATAGTATACGGGGAGAGAATGGAACAGTAAATTTGATCAAAAAACAAAATACGCGCTTAAATTATCGTTTTTTTGACAGATATTCCTCCGCGCTGCGCAGCAGAGCCCTGTCGTCGTCGTAGGTGACGAGTCCGCAGGCCTCGTCAAAAGGCAGCCAGCGCATCCCGGCGACCTCCTCGGGCTGGGGCCTTTCCGTGCCGGACACGGGCTCCGCGGCGAAGTAGACCACCTTTTTCAGCGTAAGCGGAGCGGGGGAGAACTCCTCTTCCTCCCTGAAGCCGGTGTCAAGGCGGACGGTGAGTCCCGTCTCCTCCCGTATCTCCCGCACGGCGCACTCCTCCTCCGTCTCTCCGGCCTCCACGTGGCCCTTCGGGAAGGCCCAGTGACCTGCCAGATGCTGGATGAGGAGATATTCCCTGACCCCGTCCCTGACACGGCATACGACCGCGCCGCAGGACTTCTCGTGCCGCAGGGTGCCGGGAACCTCTATGATGGTGCCGATATCCGTCAGCGGAAGTCCCGGGAAGTCCTTTACACGAAGACCCCGGGCGTGGATGAACCGCCTTATGCGCTGTGCGTCCGGGTGGCTTTCCAGACCGCCGTTGAAGACCATCTCGTCCCCGACGCGTCCGCAGGCACCGCCGATGAAGCCCGTGTCGTAACCGGGCAGAGCCACGCGGCCCGGAGATATCTTCAGCACTTCTATATCCTTCACGCCTGACAGCGCGGCGGCGATGCCCTCGTCGGCGGTGATGAGGGCGCCGTCGTCGATAACGGCGCAGGAGCATTTGGCGTAGCCCTGGCGCACGTCGATGAAAGTTCTGCCGCCGGAGGCCTTTATGATCTCAGGCGCAGTCACGTCCCGGCGGTGGATAACGTATCGGCCCATGACCACGGCGCACATGGCGGCGTGGCCGGGGTAGTCCCCGGGCAGGAAACGGCTCGTGAACACCGCCGGATCCGAGGGCTTCGCCCCCAGCTTGCACATGCGAAGGTCCGGGTGCAGGGCGACGGCACTGTCCACGCCCGGCAGGGCGGTGGAGACGGTGATCACGTCGTACCCCCGCGATCTGAGATATTCGACCGCCTGAGCATGGGCCAGGCAGGAGATATATATTACGCTCATAGCCCCTCCGAAAAAACGTACAGATGGAAAAAGGGTAAACGCTTTTGCCTTTTCTGTCAAGGGAGACAGCGGCGGGAAAAACCTCCGAAAAAGAAAAATGTTGACATACAGTCCCCGCAAAGGGATAATGGTCACGAAGGGCATTGCCCATATAAATCATGGAGGTGCTTATCATGGCAAAACTCATCAAGGGAGTACATCACATCAATCTCAGAGCGGTGGGTACCGAGGGCTTTGAGAAGGCGGTCAGTTTCTATCGTGATATCCTCGGCATGGAGGTCGTACGCACCTGGGGCACCGATGAGCGCCCGGGCATAATGCTCAACACCGGCGACGCCGTCATGGAGATCAACGGCGGCGCGAAGGAGATGCAGCCCGTGGGCGGCGCCATTCCCCACTTCGCCCTGGCTACCGACGACGTGGACGCCTGCATCGAGGCCGTGAGAGCCGCGGGATATCAGGTTACCATAGAGCCCAGGGATTTTGCCTTCGCCAACTGCTCCACGCCGGATTACAACATCCGCATGGGCTTCTGCATCGGCCCCTGCAACGAGACCATCGAGTTTTTCTGCGAGAAATAAGACTGACGCATCGATAATGGCGGCGCCTTTCCGGCGCTGCCATTATTTTTTGTCGAAAAAAGCAAAGTGCTGTGGAAATCCGTCGTATCTTGTGGTATCATTACTGTGTATTTGCTTTTATCACAAGGAGGCACGGATGATGAGTCGTTTTTCTTCAAAACGGACGATCACGCTCATTGTTACCCTTGCCATGCTCATAACGCTGGTACCCGCCGTATCGTCTGTTAAGGCGTCGGCGGCCGATTCAAAGCTGGTGGCGCTGACGTTTGACGACGGCCCCAGCACCTACACCCCGGCCCTGCTGGACGTGCTGGACAAGTACGAGGGCGTAAAAGTCACCTTCTTTATCCAGGGAGTAAACGCCAAGCGCTATCAGGACACGTTGAAGAGGGAGTGGGAGTCAGGCCATCAGATAGCCAACCACACCTGGGACCATCCCACCCTTTCCACCCAGTCCGACGCCAAGGTGAAAAGCGAGATAGCCGACTGCGAGGCTTATCTGGACATGGCCACCGGCGGGGGAGTGGATTATATCCTGCGCCCGCCCTACGGAGATTTCAGCTCCCGGGTGGCGTCGCTCATAAGCACGCCCGCCATAATATGGTCCGTTGACCCGGAGGACTGGAAGTATAACGAGGCCTCCCGGGACGCCCAGTTCATCATCTCCCACGTCCACGACGGCGCCATAGTCCTGTGCCACGACGTGAAATCCTCCAGCCCCGCCTGTACCGACATCGTGGTCAGGACCCTTCTGGAGGAGGGATACGAGTTCGTGACGGTGAACGAGCTGTTCCGCCGCCGGGGCGTGGCCATGGAGGCCGGAGTGAAGTATTATAGCTGCCGTCCCACCGGCACTCAGCTGGGCCCAGTGTCCGAGCCCGTGATAACCGAGGAGCCTTCCGCGGGAGGAAAGCTCATAACCATCACCGCCGACGAGGGTGCGAGGATATACTATACCCTTGACGGCACCGAGCCCGGCCAGTTCTCCGATACATACACCGGCCCCTTCACCGTGTATGGGGAGGTGACGGTGAAGGCTGTGGCCGCGTTCAACTACAACGGTTCCCGCTCCGGGGTAAAGACGGAGCATTTCTCCGTGTTCCGGTGCCTTGAGCCCACCATAACCGGCGGCGGGGCGCTGCCGGACGTGACCGGCCAGGAGGGCAGCACGGTGCGCTATACTCTCGACGGCACCATGCCCACCGAGTCCTCCCCGGTATGGACCGGCTCCGAGACCGTCAGCCCCGGCACCGTGGTGACGGCGGCGGCGTTTATCGAGGGGTGGCTGCCCAGCGAACCGGTGGAGTTCTACTATTCCCCCTCCGGTCAGGTATATACGGACGTGATGCCCGGCGACTGGTACGCCGACACGGTGGACCAGGCAGTAATATCCGGGCTATTCGACAAGACCGGCGACTTTATGTTCTCACCCGCCGGCCGGCTGGAGAGATGGGAACTGATCCAGGCTCTTTACAGGACCGTGGGCGAGCCTTCGGTGACTTCAGCCAACCCATACTCCGACGTGACCGATGACGCGCCGTACTTGAACGCCCTTATCTGGGCCAGCGAACGGGGCATCGCCATGGGCTACGGCGACGGACGCTTCGGCCCGGAGGACGGCCTCTCCAGAGACGGCCTTATGAAGATACTCGACAGATTCCTGGTGTCCATCGGGCGGCAGTCCGCCCAGGAGGCGGACGCTGTCATAGCCTCGGCCGGGAATGAGGACGGCGCCATTCCGGCCACCAGAGCCGAGGCCGCCGCCATGCTGCTGCGGTTCATGGATATCTACGGCGTGGGCCGGATCATCCTGAGCATGCACCGGGTCCTGGCTTTCCGATACAAGTAAAAAACCGCGCCGGACGCCATTGGCGTCCGGCGTTTTCCCTTTTTTGCAATAAGGTATTTCCAAAATCGCCTATCCGTGGTAAAATCACGGTGCCGGTTTTTGCCGGGCAAGCATTTATGGCAGGGGCTGCTTTAAGATGAAGTACAAGATATCACGCCTGCAGATAATCGCTTCGGGCTTTCTTATCATAATACTGACGGGCACGCTGCTGCTGATGACGCCTATTGCGTCCCACAGCCGCGTATCCTTTACGCAGGCGTTCTTCACCGCCACCTCCGCGTCGTGCGTGACGGGTCTCGTGGTGGTGGACAGCGCCGTGACGTGGACTCTGTTCGGGCAGGTCGTCATTCTCATAATGATCCAGGTGGGCGGTCTGGGCTTCATGACCATCGCCACCATATTCTACGGGATCCTGCGCCGCAAGGTGGGACTTCGGGAGAGAGAGGTCATAGTGGACGGTCTCAACGCATCCCACGTGGGCGGCATCATGGGCATGACGCGCCTGGTGCTGGCCGGTTCCTTTACACTGGAACTGACGGGGGCGCTGCTGCTGTCCATCCGCTTCGTGCCTCTGCTGGGCTTCTGGAAGGGCCTGTGGTACAGCCTTTTCCACGCCGTGTCCGCATACTGCAACGCGGGCTTTGACCTGATGGGCACAGTCAGCGGCGAGTACTCCTCGCTTATGATGTTCGCCGGGGACTGGCTGGTGAACGCGGTGGTGATCGGACTTGTCATCATCGGCGGCATAGGCTTTTTCGTCTGGGACGACGTGCTTAAGAAGCACTTCAGATTCCGGCGCTACGCGCTGCACACGAAGATAGTCGTCTTCGTTACGGCTATGCTCATAATCGTCCCGGGGCTGACCTTCTTCTTCATGGAGAGGAGCGGCGCGCCCCTGGGTCAGCGGGTGCTTGAGGCCTTGTTCGACGCCGTCACCCCGAGAACGGCGGGCTTCAATACCAGCGACACGGCGGCGCTGTCTCAGGGCGGGAAACTGCTGACGATAATGCTTATGTTCGTGGGCGGCAGCCCCGGCTCCACCGCCGGCGGCGTCAAGACCACCACGGTGGCGGTGCTCATCCTCTACGCCTACACGCAGATGCGCCACCTGCGCTCCACCCACGTTTTCGGGAGAAGACTGCCGGACGGCACCCTCGAAAAGGCCACCACGGTATTCTTCGTAAATCTCATCCTGGCGCTGATGGGCACGCTCATCATCTGCTCCATCCAGCCCCTTGCCCTGACGGACGTGCTGTTCGAGACCTTCTCCGCCATCGGCACCGTGGGAATGTCCACCGGCATCACCAGGGACCTTCTGCCGCTGTCGCGGTACGTGATAATATTCCTGATGTTCTGCGGCAGGGTAGGCAGCGTATCCTTCGCCCTGGCGCTGTTCGAAAAGCGGGCCAATCCTGCGGTCACCTATCCGCCGGAAGACGTCACGATCGGTTGATCCGAAAGGAGAATTGCAATGAAGACTTTTCTGATAATCGGCATGGGAGCTTTCGGCCATCATCTGTGCCGGGCGCTGTCCGAGCAGAAGTGCGAGATAATGATCGCGGATATAGATTCCGACACGCTGGAAGATCTTCTGCCCCTGGTGGTCAGCGCCAAGGTTGGCGACTGCACCAAGGAGGAGGTGCTGCGCTCCTTCGGCATACCCGATTTCGACGCGTGCTTCGTGTGCCTGGGCAACAACTTCCTGGAGAGCCTGCAGATAATAAGCTCCCTGAAAGAGCTGGGGGCCCGCCGGGTCGTGGCGAAGGTGGACGAGCTGGTGCAGCAGAAATTCCTGCTGCGCAACGGCGCCGACGAGGTGATACTGCCCGACAAGGACGAGGCCGTGCGCCTGGCCGTCAGCGAGTGCACCGACAGCATGTTCGACTACATCTCACTGTCAAAGGACTTCGCCATCATCGAGATAGAGCCGCCCCGCGAGTGGATCGGCAAATCCATCGCCGAACTGCAGATCCGCCCCAGGTACAACCTCAGCGTACTGGCCACCAAGGTCGGGGAGGAGATGTTCCCCATGCCCGGCGCGGATTACGTGTTCAAAAAAGGCGACCACATCATGGTCATGGGCCGCCGGGACGCCCTGAGGGCCGTGGCGAAATAAAAAAGGAAAAAAAGAGCGGGAGGACGTCGTCCTCCCGCTTTTTATATCCGGTTTTCAGTTCTTGCGCCAGGTGGACGGGCTGAAGAACACCAGCGCGGGGAATATCTCCAGTCTGCCCATCAGCATGCACAGACTCAGCAGTATCTTGGACCACCAGGTAAGGAACGCGTAGTTGCAGGTGGGGCCCACCGCCGCGAGACCGGGGCCTACGTTGCCGATGTTGGCGGCCACAGCGGAGATGGCCGTGGTCAGGTCCACGTTGTCAAGGCAGATGATAAGCGTGCTGATGAGGGTTATGACCATGTACGCCGCGAAAAAGCGCATCACGCTGCGCAGCGTCTTCTCGTCAACCGCCTTGCCGTCCATTCTTATAACGAACACGGCGTTGGGATGGATTATCTGCCGCACCTCCCGCACGATGGATTTGAAGACCATCAGCACCCTGGAGCACTTTATTGCGCCGCCGGTGGAGCCGGCGCTGGCGCCGATGAACATCAGCAGGAGAAGCAGCGTCTTTGAGAACTGGGGCCAGGTGTCGAAGTCCGCGGTGACGAAGCCGGTGGTGGTGATTATGGACGAGGTGGCGAAGAAGGCGTTGCGGATGCTTTCCCATATATCGGGATACATGTGCATGATATTCAGCGTTATCATGGCCGTGACGGCAGCGATGACGCACAGGTAGAACTTCAGCTCCTCGCTGGCCAGCGCCGCCCGGAACTTTTTGGTCAGGATAAGGAAGTAAACGGTGAAGTTTATGCCGAAGAACATCATGAATATGCCGATTATCACCTCCGCGGCGGGGTTGTTGAAGGCAGCGATGCTGGCGTTCATGGCGGAAAATCCGCCGGTGCCCGCGGTGGAGAAGGCGGTGGTGAAGGCGTTGAAAAGGTCCATGCCCGTGAAGAGAAGGCACACGACCTCCAGAAGCATGATGCCGGTATAGATGGCGTAGAGTATCTTTGAAGAGTCGGAAAGCCTCGGCACCAGCTTGCCCACCTCGGGGCCGGGTATCTCGGCCCGCATCAGGTGCTGCTGCCGGTCCTTGGACGAGGGCAGCAGGGCGTTGGCCAGCACAAGTATGCCCATGCCCCCGATAAAGTGGGTGAAGCTCCGCCAGAACAGAACGCCCTTCGGCACAGCCTCTATGTCCGTGAGAATGGTGGCTCCCGTGGTGGTGAAGCCTGACACAGTCTCAAAGAAACAGTCGACATAGCTGGGCACCAGCCCCGTGAAGAAGAGGGGCAGCGCGCCGAAGGCGGACAGCACCAGCCAGATGAGGAACACCGTCACGTACCCGTCACGGGCGAAGAAGTGGCTCGTTTTGGGTTTTGCCCGGGATGCGGGGTAGCCCGCGGCCAGCATTATCGCCATGGCCAGCAGCAGGGGAACGGGGCTTTCCCGGAACAGCAGCGCCGTGACTATCGACGGCAGCAGCGCCGCCGCCTCCACCAGCAGCACGGTGCCGGTGGTTTTTATTATCAGCCTGTAATTCATATCCTGTCCCGCCGCCTCAGCTGACGAAAATGTCGTTGATATCCATGATGGGCTCGTCGGTGGTGGACACGATTATCACGTTGTCGCCCTCGTTGATGCTGTCGCCGCCCTCAGGGATGATGAACCGGCCGTTTCTCACGATGACGGCCACCAGCACTCCGGCCTTGAGCCTGGAGTTCAGATCCTTCAGAGGCACGCCCATGTGGGCGGTGCCGGGGCCCACGGTGAACTCCGTGGCCTCGGCGGCGCCGCTGCCTATCCGGTACAGCGCCTCCATGTGGCCTCCCCGGGAGCTGGTCGTGGCCCGGACGTAGTGGAGTATGGCGTCGGCGGTGATGGATTTGGGGTTTACTATGCTGTCTATGTTCAGCTCGCGGACGAGGTCGTTGTAATCCTGCCGGTCGATCTTGGCGACGACCTTCTTCACGCCCGCCTTTTTGGCGTAGAGTGACGTGACCAGATTGTCCTCGTCCCTGCCGGTGAGGGCCACGAAGGCGTCGGACAGTTCGAGGTGTTCCGCCGCCAGCAGCTCGTGGTCGCTGCCGTCGCCCTCCACGATGAGAGTCTTGGGCAGCAGCTCCGCAAGAGCGCGGCTCTTGTCCCGGTCTATCTCGATTATCTTGAGACCTATGTTCATGTCGGACAGGATGCGGGCAAGATAGTAGCCTGTGCGTCCGCCGCCCACCAGAAATACGCTGCGTGTGGGCTGCGTAAGACGGCCGAGGGTGCGGAAGAAGCGGTTCACGGACATGCTGCTGCCTATCACGTAGAGCCGGTCGCCTTTTTCAAACACGCTGTTTCCGTGGGGGATATAGGTGACGCCGTTGTGCTCCGCTGCGCAGAAAAGCACGGGGATATCCGAGAACTTGCGGCGCACGGTGGACAGGGGGCTTCCGGCTATCATGTCGCCCTCCTCCACCCGGAAGGCCACCATCTCGATGCGGCCCCGGTAGAAAACGTCTATGTCAGTGGCAAGAGGGAAGCGCAGCAGACGGGATATCTGCATGGCGGTGGATTCCTCGGGGTTAACCACCAGGTCGATGTCCAGATCCTTCTTTATCCTGTCGATCTCGTCGGCGTACTCCATGTCCCGGATGCGGGCTATGGTGTTTTTGGCCCCCAGCTTTTTGGAGGTCAGGCAGCACAGCATGTTCAGCTCGTCGCGCCCGGTCACGGCAATGAGCAGGTCTGCCCGGTCCACCCGCGCCTCCTGCAGCACGCCAATGCTGGCGCCGTTGCCGGGTATGCACATGATATCCAGGGTGTCGTCCGCTCTCTGAAGAACGGACTCGCGGGTATCGATAAGGGTGATCTCGTGCCCGTCGGCCGAGAGATTCTCCGCCAGCGTCATGCCGACCTTGCCGCCGCCGACAATGATGATATACAAGTCAAATCAGCTCCATCTACCTTCAAATGCGCGGTAAACGGACCCGGCAGAGGGCCGGACCGCAAAACACGCCAATTTGCATTATACCGTCCGCAAAAGTGTTTGTCTATAATTTGTGCGTTTTTTTGACACAAAAACGGAAATGCGGGAGCTCAGCCCCCGCATTGTGCGCTTTCCGACAGTTTCGCGAGGGCTTCGGAGTGCCGCCCGGTCAGCCAGTCCACCCCCCGGAAGTCCACGCAGGGGCGATATACCGCCTCCAGCCGGTCGTGGATGGCTTTCGCCCGGGCCAGGGCTGCCGCGGCCTCATCCTCCAGCAGACCGGCCAGCTTCCTCGTACGGCACAGCCGTGCCCTGTCCTCCTTCAGCGCGTCCGTGCCCGGGAGCAGGTCAAGACGCACACGCCTGGACGGACGGTCCCCGTCCCATCGGCCGCTGACGAAGGCGATGCGTACTTCCGGCACGATGACGTGGAGCGTATCCTCCGGACGCAGAGGGTCGGGACAGCGGACGCAGTCGTACCCGGCGTCGACGGCGCCGTTGAGCAGGGCGGACATAAAGACCGGGGCCAGGCCCGCCTCCATGTCAGCGGCCACGACTGTGTCCGACAGGGCGCTTATGGTTTCGGTGAAGCGCACGGGCCCCTTGCAGGTCAGAGCGTCCACGTAGGCGCTGAACGTCCGGCCCCGTCCGCGGCGGGTATTCCTGAACTCTTTTTTCACGATGGCGGCGGCCCTTTTCTTCGCCCCTTCCACCGCGACGGGGTTCGGTGGGGGGAGAGCGGAGGACAACGTCTCGGCCCGTGCGGTGATGAGATGATAGGCGGTATCGTACTCCCGTTTATAGGCTGCATTGAGAGATTTTATTTCGTCCGCCCTGGCCCCGAG
>JAEETR010000147.1 GCA_016286595.1 Oscillospiraceae bacterium
AGAGCGTCATCACCGCGGACAGCACCACTTCCCCGTTGTCCTCGAATATGCTGCGGCGGTAGCCGAAGCCGCACTGTCTGCCCGTATATGTTTTTATCGTACCTTCCGGGGTCAGCGCGGTGACGGAGGCAACGATATCCGCCATCTCCCCGCCGTAGGCTCCGGCGTTCATATACACCGCCCCGCCCACGGAGCCGGGTATGCCCTGGGCAAACTCAAGGCCCGTAAGTGACGCGTCCCTGGCCGCGGAGGATACCTTCGGCATCAGCGCCCCGGCTCCCGCCGTGACCGCGCTGCCGGACACCTCTATCCCGCTCATCCTCTCGCCGATCTTCACCACGGCCAGATCCATGGGTCTGTCGGAGAAGAGGAGGTCGGTGCCGTTGCCCATGACCACCGTACGGCAGCCGTTTTCGCGAAGAGCGCGCAGTACGAAGGCGGTCTCCTCCGGCGACGCGGGACAGAACATGACGCGCACCGGTCCTCCTATCCTGAAGGATGTATGGGGGGCCATTACCTCGTTCTCCCGGCAGTCGCCTCCGGGGTACGCGCTTCTATAGGTGCTTGCAGCGTGAGCAAAATCGCCCGTCGTCATTGGGTGTTCTCCTCGAAATACTTATTGATGCGGTCTGTGAATGCCTTGGCGGCGTTGAAGCCCATCTTCTTCTGACGGTTGTTCATGGCGGCCACCTCCAGGATCACGGCCACGTTGCGCCCCGGCTTTATGGGCACACGGATAAAGGGGACCTTCACGTTCAGTATGTCGATGGTCTCCTCCTCCATACCTATGCGGTCGTACTGGCTGTCTTCACTCCAGGTCTGCAGCGACACCACCAGGTCGATGGTCTTGTTCGGCAGCACGGCGCCGTTGCCGAATATCTGGCGCACGTCCACCACGCCTATGCCCCGCAGCTCGATATAGTTCTGGATAAGGTCCGGCGCGGTACCCATGAGGGTGGTGGAATTGATCTTCTTTATGTCCACGGCGTCGTCGGATATGAGGCGATGGCCCCGCTTTATAAGCTCTATGGCTGCCTCGCTCTTGCCTATGCCGCTCTCGCCGGTGATGAGCACGCCCTCGCCGTAGATCTCCACCAGCACGCCGTGCATGGTGGTCTGGGGGGCCAGGCGCTCCTGCAGCATGGTGATCATCTGCACCATCAGCTCCGACGTCTCTATGTGGGTCTTGAGCAGCGTTACGTTGCACTCCTGGGCCACGGTGAGGCACTCCGGCAGCAGCTCAACGTCATGGCAGATGATGAGGGCGGGGATACCGGTGGACATAACGGCCATGAACTTCTGCCTGCGCACCTCGGGAGAGAATTCCTGCATATAATCGGTCTCTATCTTGCCGATGACCTGTATCCTGTCGGAGTCGAATCTCTCGAGAAAGCCCGTGAGCTGGATGCCGGGTCTGTTGATGATGGGCACGGTGATCTCTATCTCGCCGTAATCCGTGGAGCGGTTGACTATCTGGAAATCCAGCGTTTCTACAAGTTCTTTTAGCCTGACTTTACCGGTCTTTTCCATAGGCTCCTCCCTTTTTATCCCCGCGGGCCGGAACGAGTCCGGCACACGATATATTATTGCACACAGGCGCAGAACAAATTATCCCAATATTATTTTATCATAAGCCGGCTCAAATTCAAGGGGCAGAGGGACATATCGGCGTCCCCGCGGGATAAATCGCGGATATTTGAAAAAAAGCTCTTGCAATTTGCGGACTGTTCTGTTATTATACATAGGCTTGAAAAAAATCCGTTGTAAGGAGGTGCAGTAGATGGCAAAGTGCGAGTTCTGCGACAAGGGTGTCACCTTCGGCATCAAGGTCAGCCACTCCCACCGGAGAGCCAACCGCATGTGGAAGCCCAATGTGAAGCGCGTCAAGGCGATAGTCGACGGCAGCCCGCGTCACGTTTACGTTTGTACGAGGTGCCTCCGCAGCGGCAAGGTAACGCGTGCCGTGTGATCTCATCTGAACAGATGATGAACGTCAGGTGTCCATAAGACAACGCTGTTGTACAGCGCCGTCTTATGGGCATCTGTTCATTTACGGGAAAAAAGCGGGGGACGGAATGCCCGTCCCCCGCTTTTTCTTTTTTAATTTCTTCGTCAGCCCAGGTTCTTCACCATTCTCGTGGCGATGACTATGGCCTGGTCGCGCTTGGCGTAGCCCACGGCGTCCTCCGCGCTGGAGGTGGCTCTGGGCACGAACTTGTTGTCGCCCATGCCGTTTATTATGCCGTTGGCC
>JAEETR010000148.1 GCA_016286595.1 Oscillospiraceae bacterium
CTCATCGCTCTTCTTCAGAACGCTGAAATCTATTGATCGCTTTCTTAGCTCTCAAAAGAATCTTTTGTATCCCCATCATGAGGATACCGAAGTCCCTTCCCGTTTTTTCATCTCGGTGCTTTCTTTTTCGCATTGTTTAATTCGCAAGGTGCAGCCGCACCCTCTCTCAAGGGCGCTTTGCTAATATATCATGGTCGTCAACGATTGTCAATAGCCCGCATGAAAAAATTTTTCAAAGGGGGCGTATTTGGCATTATACAGTGCGGCGGCGTCAAAAGCAAGCGTTTTTCCCGCTTTTCGGCATAAAAAAGGGCCCGGCACGTGCCGGATCCCGTTACCGGACGCCTGTGCGCCCGTCCCTTTCCGTATTTTAATGCTGCCCGCATGAAAAAAGCCCGGACGGAGATCCCGTCCGGGCCCTGCAAACGTGGTTTATTACTCTATGGGCGTGCCGTCGGGTCTGAACAGCGGCAGCTTCTCGAGATAGATGATGTCGTCTCTGTCGGCGGCGTCACCCTCGGCCAGGATGGCCATGCGTCCGGCCACTATGCCGCCGGCCTGCTCCACCAGGTTCTCGACCGCGGCCATGGAGCCGCCGGTGGAGATGACGTCGTCCAGCAGAAGGATCCTCTTGCCCTTCATCTTTGCGGCGTCGGCGCCGTCCATGTACAGCTTCTGGGTGCCGGCGGTGGTGATGGACTTGTCAACGGCCTCGAACACGCCGTTCATATACGCCTTCTTCGCCTTGCGCACAAGGAAATACTCGTTGCGGCCGCTCTGCCGGGCCATCTCGTGGATGAGGGGGATGGCCTTGGCCTCCGGCGCCACCATATAATCGAACTCGGGCACCTTCTCCAGCAGCGCTTTGGCGCAGGCGCAGGTCAGCTCCACATCGCCGAAGATAACGAAGGCGGCGATGGTGAGGTTATCGGTCAGGGGACACAGGGGCAGGTCGCGCTCAAGGCCCGCCACTTTGATCTTGTATGTCATTTCCGGTTGCTCCTTCTTTCGGACGGCGGGGCGTACGCCCGTCGGCCCACTATATTTTGTGCGATACTATTATAATATAATGGTATATATGGTGCAAGGGGTTATCGCGCCGAAATCGCCGGGGAAAAGATAAAAGCCGGAGGTGATCCTCCGGCTTCGCACTTTTCTGAATCACTCACCCATGCCGTTGAGCTTCACAGACATAGCGCTCTTTTTGCGAGCGGCGTTATTCTTATGAATAAGGCCCTTGACTGCGGCTTTATCTACGGCTTTGACGGCGACTTTATAGGCGCTTGCGGCCTCATCGCGGTTGCCGGACTCGACAGCTGCGTCAAACTTCTTGATGTTGGTCTTGAGCGCGGACTTTGCAGCCTTGTTGCGGGCGGCGCGGACCTTGGCGATAAGCATACGCTTCTCCGCGGATTTGATATTGGGCATCTTTGGCCACCTCCTCCTGTAAAGTCACGGCTGAAAAAACGCCATGCGTGCAGATATACTAACACCTTGTTTTTGAAAAAGCAAGAGTTTTTTTCAAAAATTTACCCCCGGATATTCGGACTATTGCCTCTTTTGCGGGGAATAGCCGCCTTAATTTCGGAAATAATGGGGGAGAGGCACTATATGCTGTGGCGCTGCCGCGCCGCGGACACAATCGACGGGAGGCGACGATCTTGTCCCTGTTCAGAACGGACCTGGCGCTGGAGTCCACGCGGGACGCCGGAGACCGGGTGCCGGGCGTCACCGTCCGGGAGCTGCGGCTCGACGGCTTTGCCGTGACCCGGGTGCAGGTGGAGACCCGGGAGGGTGCGGATATGTTATGTAAACCAATCGGCACGTATATAACGGTTGACACGGGGCCGCTGGTACGGCGGGAGGACGGCGCGTTCCAGCGGGCGTCTGCCGTGCTGGCCGACGAGCTGCGGCGGCTGCTGCCCCGGGAGGGCCCCGTACTGGCGGTGGGCCTGGGGAACCCGGCCATCACGCCCGACGCGCTGGGCCATCTGGCGCTGAAAAGCGTCATCGTCACCCGGCATCTGCTGGAAAGCGATACGGCGGAAGGGTTTTCCGGTTTCCGGTGCGTGGCGGCGGCGGAGCCGGGCGTGCTGGGCACCACCGGCGTGGAGAGCGCCGACGTAATAACCGCCCTCGTGGAAAAGGTGCGGCCCGCCGCCGTGATCGCCATCGACGCCCTGGCCTCCCGCCGCGTGGAACGTCTGTGCGCTACGGTACAGCTGTCCGACACCGGCATCGTACCCGGCTCCGGCGTGGGCAACGCCCGGTCCGCCCTCACCGCCGAAACGCTGGGGGTCCCCGTTATCGCCCTGGGCGTGCCCACGGTCATCGACGCCGCCACTCTTGCCGCCGATCTGGTGCGGGACGGGGGCGGCGACGCCGACGAGGAGGCCCTGCGCCGGTCAGCCGGCGATATGATCGTCACGCCCCGGGATATAGACCAGCGGGTCCGGGACATGGCACGGCTGGCGGGCTACGCCGTGAACCTCTCGCTGCACCAGGGCCTGACCGTGGCGGATATAGACATGTTCGTGGGGTGAAAAAATATGTTTCACGTGAAACGTCGTCGGAGCGGACTTCGCTAAGCTCGCATCGCCGCAGGCGGCAATGCTCTCCCGCTCCGTCGCTCCTCCTCTTAAAATCGGACCCGCTGCGCTGGGCTCCGATTTTATTTTTAAGCCCACGATCACAGCACCCCTACAAAACGCGCTCCCAGCGAAGCGGAGCGTATTTTGAGAGGAGGAGCCGCGAAGTGAGCGCACTCCCGCGGCCAAAGTTTACTTTCGGCCGCGGGACAAGCGATACGGAGCTTGCTCCGACGACGTTTCACGTGAAACATTCAATTACGTATTGAAATCACTTTTTATTGTGTTATAATGGCCTCGTATATTTTCACGAAGGGAGGGGCCGCATTGGGCAAGATAATAGCCGTCGCCAATCAGAAGGGCGGCGTGGGCAAGACCACGACCTGCGTGAACCTTTGCTGCGCCCTCCATAACGCGGGCAAATCGGTGCTTATGGCTGACTGCGACCCCCAGGGCAACGCCACGTCCTCCGTGGGACTTGCCAAAAACGGCATGAAGGGCACCTACGCCGTGCTCACCGGCGCTGATATTCGCTCAGAGATCGTGACCACAAAATACTGCGACGTTCTCCCCGCCGGACGGGAGCTGGCCGGCGCCGGTATCGAGCTGGTGGGGGAGGCCGACCGGGAACACGTGCTGCGCAGGGCGCTGGAGCAGGTGCGGGACCGTTATACATATATAGTAATCGACTGCCCCCCGTCTCTGGAGCTGCTGACGCTGAACGCTCTGTGCGCCGCCGACACCGTGCTCATCCCGGTGCAGTGCGAATATTTCGCCCTGGAGGGCCTTTCCGACCTGATGAACACCGTGCGCCTCATCCGCCGCCGGCTGAACCCGGCGCTGGATATCGAGGGCGTGCTGCTGACCATGTTCGACGGCAG
>JAEETR010000149.1 GCA_016286595.1 Oscillospiraceae bacterium
GACAGCCTCGACAGCCTCAGCAGCGGCCTTCTGGATGCCCTTCTTCATGACCATGGGGTTGGCGCCGGCGGCGAGGTTCTTCAGACCCTCGCTGATCATCGCCTGGGCGAGGACCGTGGCGGTGGTGGTGCCGTCACCGGCAACATCGTTGGTCTTGGTGGATACTTCCTTGATCAGCTGTGCGCCCATATTCTCGAAGGCGTCCTCCAGCTCGATCTCCTTGGCGATGGTCACGCCGTCGTTGGTGATCAGCGGGGTGCCGTACTTCTTGTCGAGCACGACGTTGCGGCCTTTGGGGCCGAGGGTAATCTTAACGGTATCGGCGAGCTGGTTTACACCGCGCTCAATGGCCTTGCGGGCTTCTTCACCGTAAATAATCTGTTTAGCCATGTTTCATTTCCTCCTGCATTACTCAAGTACGGCAAGAATGTCGCCCTGGCGTACGATGGTGTATTCCACGTCTTCCAGCTTGACCTTGGTGCCGGTGTATTTGCCGACCAGAACGCTCTGACCGGGCTTGACAATCATGGTGACCTCGTTGCCGTCCACCATGCCGCCGGGGCCGACCTCGACAACTTCATATACCTCGGGCTTTTCCTGTGCGGAAGAGGTGAGGAAAATGCCGGAAGCGGTACGCTCTTCGGCTGCGTTCTGCTTGAGAACGACGCGGTCTGCTAAGGGTTTGAGCTTCATATTCTTAACCTCCATGAAATTGAATTACATAATTCAGCATCGTTAGCACTCAAAACATCTGAGTGCTAACGATGCTAATAATACCACACTTTTCTATTTTTGCAAGTCCTTCCGACAGAAAAATTATAAACTTTTTGTTACAAAGCCCGGGGCCTGTCCATCCGCCCTCACAGACGCAGCGGGGGATTCGCTGTGCCCTGCCCGAGCCCTGCGGGCACGATCAGCTTCATGGCCTTCGGCAGCAGATGCATGCTGACCGTGTCGCCGTACAGCGCCTCGCCGTCGAGGTTGATGACCTCCTCGCCGGGGAACTCGATATACAGGTCCGTGCCCCGCAGATGGGTGATATACTTCGGCAGCTCGTCGGCCCGGCCCGCGGCGTATTTCTTGATCAGCCGCGCAAAGGTCAGCAGCGAGACCCGCTTCACGATGTAGATGTCCATCAGCCCGTCGTCCATCATCGCGTCCCGCGACGGGTTGAAGCCGCCGCCGTAAAACCGCCCGTTGCAGGCGCAGACCAGCGCGTGCTTCGCCTCCGCGTCAAAGCGCCCGCAGCGGATATGCATGTTCGACGAGATGCCCTTGATGGCGTTGATCCCGGCCGAGATCACATAGCCGCCCCGGCCCCCGATCACCGGCAGCCCGCTGTATTTGTGCACGTCCGTGCCGATGCGCGCGTCGATGCCCACCGAACAGATGTTGGCGCTGTAGCTGCCGTTGCAGCAGATCAGGTCTATCTCATGCACCGTTCCGTTCAGCAGTGCCTCAAGATCCTGAAACAGGGCGGCGTCCTGGCCGAACTGCCGGCAAAAGTCGTTGCCCGTCCCGGTGGGGAAGGGGGTGACCGCCGCACTCGGCTGCAGGGCTGCGCCGTTGACGCACTCGTTGAAGGTGCCGTCGCCGCCGCAGGCGTACACCCGCAGCTCGTCGCAGTTCGAGATCTCGGTGCGGATCTTCCTGGTCGCGTCCCGCGGCCCGAGGGTGACGTAGACCTCGTACGGGTCGCTCCGGTTCTGAAAAGCCGCCTGCACCTTCGCGGTGACCTCGGGCGTCGCGTCATGCCCGCCCGCCGCCGGGTTGACGATAAACAGATGCTTCATGCCTGCCTCCCCCTGCTGATAAAGCCTGGCCTCAGTCAGAATACCGGGCCCGGATTCCTTTCAGATTCCTTGATTACTTATAATACATATACAGGTCGCACTTGATCATGCCGTTGTAGAGCTTGCGCTTCTTGTCCGCGCTGCGGCCGAAGCACCGCTCGAATTCCGGGTCCGACGACAGCAGATACAGCGACCAGTTTTCTTTGCCCCTCAGCGCCGCGCCGAAATCGCGGTAGATCCTCTCCGCCTGCTGCCGGTCCAGCAGCCGCTCGCCGTAGGGCGGGTTCGTGACGATCACGCCCCGTGCCGTCTCCCGCGTAAAGGCGCACGCATCCGCTTCCGAAAATTCGATGAGCTCCGCCACCCTCGCGCGCTCCGCGTTCTCCCGCGCCAGACGCACGGCCCTGGGGTCGATGTCCGAGGCGAAGATCCGGTATTCCCCGCGGTATTCCGCCGCGCGGGCGGCCTCCCTGGCCTGCTCCCAGACCGCCGGGTCAAAGCAGGCCCAGCTCTCCGCGGCAAAGCGCCGGTTCAGGCCCGGCGCCCGGTTCAGGGCCGCCAGCGCCGCCTCGATGGCGATGGTCCCGCTCCCACAGAAGGGGTCGCAGAAGTCGTCCTTCCCCCGGTAGCGCGCCAGCTTCACCATGGCCGCGGCCAGGGTCTCGCGCAGCGACGCCTCGGTGTGGGCCGGCCGGTACCCGCGCTTGTGCAGCGCGACGCCCGAAGTGTCGAGACAGACCGAGGCCTTATCCTTCCGGATCGAAAAGCGGATCTTGTATTCCGCCCCGGTCTCGGGGAACTTCTCGAGCCGGTACTTCGTCTTCAGCCGTTCGACCACGGCCTTCTTGATGATGCGCTGGCAGTCGGGCACCGAGAACAGGGCCGAGTCGAGGCTGTATCCCGTCACCGGGAAGGCCGCGTCCCGCGGCAGCCAGTCCTCCCAGGGCAGGGCCCTGAC
>JAEETR010000150.1 GCA_016286595.1 Oscillospiraceae bacterium
CCGGCGCCGCCTTTGCCTACAAGGACTCGGACGGCAAGACCGATGATCTGTACTTCAAGGCATCCAAGGACGGCAAGACCTATGATTTCTGCGTGGAGTTCTATCTCTGCGGCAAGGACACTGACGTCTACAAAGCGGTGGAGGCTCTGCAAGTGGGCGACGTGGTGGACCTGGAGGCTTTCCTCTACTGGTATAACGGCGCCAATCCCCATGTGACGGCCATCATTGTAAAGTAAAAACAGTCCGAGGGGGCTGTGAAGAAGCGTGCCTTTTTCACAGCCCCCGTTTTCTGCTTTCCGGCCTGGGCGTTGACAAAAGGCCGCGGGGCCGTTATATTGTAAGCTCAGAACGTACAAGAGAGGAACCGACCCATGAAAAAGTTTTTGACCTGCGTCCTGGTCCTGGCGCTGATTTTGACTCTGAGCGCGGCAGGCGGCAGCGGCATCCGGGCTGCGGCCGACGCGCCCGAGGATCTGCCCGGCGCCTACGAGATGATCGGTATGCTCCTGCGGGGCGTTCCCTACCCGGAGCAGCAGCGGGACGCCCGCTCGGCCTTCCGCCTGCTGGTGAATGAGGACGGGACCGCGGCCCTTACCACGCCTGACGGCGTCCGCTCCTTCACCTGGGACGGGGAGAATTTCACCGCCGAGGACGGGCTGCAGATCCCGTACAGCTTCGAGGACGGTGTCCTCGTGCTGCTGGAGGATGACTTCGCCCTGACCTTCCAGAAGATGGAGGGCGTGGTGGGACGCTGGATCGCCGCGGTGAATCTGGGAAGCCTGCTGGAGACGGAGATCCCGGAAGCCCTGAAAGCGGTAGCAGGCGAGCTGGCCCTGGAGCTGCGCTCTGACATGAGCTGCACCCTCTCCCTGGAAAGCGACAGCGTGCTCCCCAGCCTGCGGCAGGCGGTGAAGGAGCTCTATTCGGCGAGCCTGGAGGCCAGCGGCTCCAGCACGGAGGACGCGGAGGAGGCCTACGGCAAGAGCCTGGATGAGATCGTTGCGAGTCTGGTCGCGTCCATGGACCTCACCGGCCTGGACGACAGCCAGACCGGGACCTATATGCTGCGGGACGGGAATATCGCCCTTCGCTTGGAGAGCGGCAATGCGCCGGGCAGCTGGGACAGCAGCACCATGAGCCTGACGCTGCCGACTTACGGTGAGCTGCGCTTTGATCACGTAAGCGGGGAGGACACCCTGGCCAAGGGCGAGGGCGCCATGAGCTATGAAACGTATGCCGCGGCCGAGCCCGGCACGCCGGTGGTCATCGAGGCCTATGTGCAGGCCTGCCAGGAATGGTGGGAGGATACCATCACCGTCTACGCCCAGGACGGAGCGGGCGGCTATTTCATCTACAACATGGACTGCTCCGAGAAAGAGGCGGAGCGTCTGATCCCCGGCCAGAAGATCCGCGTCACCGGGATAAAATCCGTGGAAAGCGGCGAGGCCGAGATCCAGGAGGCAAGCTTTGCGTTCCTGAAGGGCAACTATCTCTTCCCGCCTGCGGACGTCACGGAGCTGCTGGATCGGGAGGAGCTGATCGTGTATCAGAACCAGCTGGTCTCCTTCAAGGGCATGACCATTGAGCCCTGGGACGAATCCGGCGCGGCCTTTGCCTACAAGGATCCCGACGGCATGACCGACGACCTGTACTTCAAGGCCTCCAGGGACGGCAAGATCTATGAATTTCGCGTGGAATTCTCCCTTTGCGGCAAGAGTACCGGGGTCTACAAGGCGGTGGAAGCGCTGAAAGCGGGAGACAGTGTGGATCTGGAGGGCTTCCTCTGCTGGGACGAGGGCGCCAATCCCCATATCACCTCCATCACCGTGAAGTAAAGGAACACACATATCGCATCCCCTCGGAAAACCGAGGGGATTTTTTCGGAAAAAGAGAAAAATTCTATCCCCCCCGGGGGCTTGTGGAGGAGAAACGGGCTCGGTATAATGGGCACAGATGCATCGAGAACAGAAAAAACGGGGTGATCTTGTGCATATGGCAGACGCGCTGCTGGCTCCCGCCGTTGCAGCCACCATGTATGTTGCCTCCGGCACCGCCGCGGGCATTTCCATCCACAAGCTGAAAAAAGAGGACGATCCCG
>JAEETR010000151.1 GCA_016286595.1 Oscillospiraceae bacterium
AGCGCATCCGTGCCCGCAGGGACATCGAGGTGGGCATGACCATCAAGCAGGAGATGACCGTGGACGCGCCGGAATCCTTCGTCAAGGTGAAATTCGAGCCTACCGATACTCTGCAGGACGTGTTTGAGAAGATGAACGACGCCATCGCCAAAAGCAGGAACGAGGGCTCCGGCACCGTGGACACCGCCACGTTCCTGGGAAAGCTGCCCAGATTCCTCTTCAACTTCGCCATAAAGGTACTGAGGGTACTGGATTATTTCGAGCTGCTGCCCAAATTTCTGCTGGATATCAGCCCCTTCCACGGCTCCATCATCATAACCGACCTGGGTTCTCTCGGTATAAAGCCGGTCTATCACCATATCTACAACTTCGGCACCGTTCCCATCTTCCTGGCCATCGGCGCCCGCCGACGCGTCAACGAGGTGCTGACCGACGGCAGCGTGGCCCAGCGCCGGTACATAGACTTCACCGTCGTCTCCGACGAGCGTGTCTGCGACGGCTTCCACTACGCCAAGGGCATCCGCACATTCAAGACCCTGCTGCGTACCCCCGAGAAGCTGGAGATCCCGCCGGAGAGCGTCGCGCAGGACGTTTATTGAGGCAAAAAGGTCCATATTTTCGTTATTGACGGCGATTTTTCCCTTGACAAAGGGGGAAATTGGCGTATAATAAACAAGTCACGCGCCCGGCGCATGACAAATCCTTGCTCCCGAAAAACGGGAGCCATCAGTCCAGAAGGAGGTGCGATTCAATGGCAAAATCTCTCGAAAACTATGAGGTCATGTACATCATCGATCCCGACAAGACCGAGGAGGAGACCGCCGCGCTGGTTACCAGATTCAACGAGCTGATAACCGCCAACGGCACCGTCAAGGAGGTTGAGGAGTGGGGCAAGCGTCGCCTGGCCTATCCCATCAACAAGAAGAACGACGGCTACTACGTTCTTGTCAAGTTCTCCTGTGCCCCGGATTTCCCGGCGGAGCTCGACCGCGTTCTCAAGATTACCGAGGGCGTCGTCCGTTCTCTCATCACCCTGAGCGTAGCTTAAGGGGGAGCGCAAGAAATGCTTAACAACGTAATTCTCATGGGCAGGCTCACCCGTGACCCCGAGCTGCGTCACACGCAGTCCGGCGTGGCCGTGGTGTCCTTCTCCCTGGCGGTGGACCGGGACTTCGGCTCCCGGGACGGCGACAAGCAGACCGACTTCATCGACATAGTCGCCTGGCGCCAGACCGCTGAATTTGTGGCAAAGTACTTCACCAAGGGCCGTATGGCCGTCGTGTCCGGCCGCCTGCAGATCAGGGATTGGACGGATAAGGACGGCGGCAAGCGCCGCAGCGCGGAGGTCATCGCCAACAACGTTTACTTCGGCGACAGCCGCGGCAATAACGGCGGCGATTCCTACGGCAGAAGCTATGACCAGGCGAGCGACCGTTATACCGCCCCCGTGACCGGCTCCGACTTCGCGGAGCTTGAAGAGGACGACGGCGATCTGCCGTTCTGATCCCCGAAAAATCTAAGGTAAGGAGAATAAAGCCTTGACTAACGAAAGAGAAGCCAGACCCCAGCGCCCTCAGCAGAACAGACGGCGCCGCAAGGTCTGCCAGTTCTGTGTTGACAAGATGCAGCACATAGATTACAAGGACACCGCCCGTCTGCGCCGCTATCTCTCCGAGCGCGGAAAGATCCTGCCCCGCAGAGCCACCGGCACCTGTGCCCAGCATCAGCGCCAGCTGGCCACCGCCATCAAGGCGGCCCGCCAGATCGCCCTGCTGCCCTACGTCGCCGACTGACAGACGATATAAAACGAAAAAGACGCCCTCCGGGGCGTCTTTTTTTGTTCGCGGCGGTGAAAACGGATTTACATTTTCCGCCTTTTGCTTTAGAATATTTTCATCAGAACCGTAACGATCCCGGCGGACGGCCGGAGGAAGGAAGATAATATGAGACTTATCACCCGTTCCGATTTTGACGGTCTTGCCTGCGGCGCCCTGCTGCTGGAGGCCGGCGTCATCGACAACTGGAAGTTCGCCCATCCCAAGGACCTGCAGGACGGTCTTGTGGAGGTCACCGAGAACGACTGTCTGGCCAACGTGCCCTACGTGCCGGGCTGCGGTCTGTGGTTCGACCACCACTCCAGCGAGCACGAGCGGCTCAATCTCCAGGGAAAGTACAAGGGCGAGAGCCGTGTCGCCCCCTCCTGCGCCCGGATAATCTACGAGTACTACGGCGGGAAGGAGCGCTTTCCCCAGTTCGACGACCTGATGGTGGCCGTTGACAAGGTGGACTCCGCCGACCTCACCATCGACGAGGTACAGAATCCCCAGGGCTGGATACTCATCGGCTTCCTTATGGATCCCCGTACCGGCCTGGGCCGCTGGCGCAACTTCACCATCTCCAACTATCAGCTGATGGAGAAGCTGCTGGTGGCCTGCCGCACCATGACCACTCAGGAGATCCTTGCCCTGCCCGACATTCAGGAGCGCATAGAGATATACAACGAACAGACCGAGAAGTTCAAGGAGATGGTCAGGGCCCACACCAGGACCGTGGGCAGCGTCATCATCTCCGACCTGCGGGGCGTGGATCCCATCTACACCGGCAACCGGTTCATGATATACAGCATGTACCCCGAGCAGAACATCTCCGCCTGGATCGTCAGCGGCAAGGGCGGCAAGGGCTGCTCCGCCGCGGTGGGTTACAGCATCCTCAACCGCACCTCCGACGTGGACGTGGGCAGTCTCATGCTCAAGTACAACGGCGGCGGCCACAGGGCGGTGGGCACCTGCCAGTTCTCCGACGAGGAGATGGACACGGGTCTTCCCAAAATGCTGGACGAGCTGTGCGCTTTGTCCAACGGCTGACGGCAGAAAATAACAAAACCGCGCTGAAAGGCTCTTTCAGCGCGGTTTTTTCGTTTATTGCGTCACTTTCTGTAGAACAGTATGCCCAGGCAGTTGGGACCGCAGTGGTTGGAGATGGTGCCGCCGGCATTGGTCTCGATGATCTCATCGAAGGAGCCGCAGGCTCTTATGGTCTCCGCCACCTTCTCGACAATGGCGTGATCAATGCGGGAGTGGGTGATGAAGATGCGGGAGTAATCCACGTCGGTCTGATCCCTGAGCTTGTCCTCCACGTACTTCACGAAGCACTTTTCAAGGCTGCCGCGGTACTTTTTTCCCACGCCCATGGTGCCGTCCTTGACCTCGATGCAGGGCTTTATGCCCAGTATGTTGGCTCCCAGCATCGCCACGGCGCTGCAGCGGCCGCCCTTGTATAGATACTCCAGCGTATCGATGAGGAAGCTGACGTCCAGCTTCTTCTGTTTTTCTTCCATGGCGGCCTTTATCTCCGCGCCGGATCTGCCCTCCCGTGCCATGACGGCGGCGTCCACAGCCAGATGGCCTATGCCGGTAGACAGGTTGCGGGAATCCACCACGTACACGTTTCCCAGCTCCTCGGCGGCGATGCAGGCGTTCTGATAGCAGGCGGACATCTCCGAGGAGATGGTGAAATGGACGATCTCGTCGCAGGTCTTCAGCTGCTGAGCGAAATGCTCCAGATAGTCGGCGACGCTGACGGCGGAGGTGGAGCAGAGCTTGCCGGTGCGTTCCACGTAATCATAAATGTCGTTGCCGGTACAGTCCACGCCGTCCCTGCAGGTCTTGTCACCCATGATTATATACAGCGGAGTTATGGCGATGTCGTATTTTTGGATGATCTACGGAGAGAGGTCACAGGTGCTGTCGGCCATTATTCTCACGTTCATTTCAGCTTACTCCCGAATCTGTTCCGTATTCCGCGGCGCACCGCGTCGTTAAGGGTTATTCTACCATATATCGGCAGAAATGCAAATAGCAAACTCCGCCGAAAAGCAAAAAAGCGCCCCGCCTTGCCGGCGGAGCGCTTTTCATTCCGATTTACTGGGCGATGTCCTCGTAAACGCTGACGCGCTTGCGGTCCTTGCCCATGGGCTCGAAGCGGACGGTGCCGTCCTTCAGAGCGAAGAGGGTGTCATCCTTGCCCTTGCCCACGTTGGTGCCGGGGTGGATCTTAGTGCCCCGCTGACGGACGAGGATATTGCCGGCCAGAACGAACTGACCATCAGCTCTCTTTGCGCCAAGACGCTTGGACTCACTGTCGCGGCCGTTCTTGGTGGAACCCATTCCCTTTTTATGTGCCATTTTTACGTCCTTTCTGTCACGCGGTGACGCTGTTTATCTGAACCTTGGTGTAAGGCTGTCTGTGGCCCTGTCTTCTGCGGTAACCCTTCTTGGAGTTCATCTTGAAGATCATGACCTTCTTGCCCTTGCCGTTCTTCACGACGGTGCCGGAAACGCTGGCGCCCTCGACCAGGGGCTTGCCGAAGGTGGCGCTGTCGTCATTGAAGACCGCCAGCACCTTGTCGAAATTGACTGCGCTGCCCTCTTCGGCATCCAGCTTCTCGACGAAGATGATGTCGCCCTCGCTGACGCGGTACTGCTTACCGCCGGTCTCGATTATTGCTGTCATTTTTCACCTCATAGAATTTGAGACTCGCTGTCAAGGGAGGAGGCGCGTGCCTCACTTGTGATCCCGGTCAAAGCGGCTTGAATATAATAGCATCCGGAGGAGATAAAGTCAACTGTTTTTTTGAGGTTTCCCAGGGAAGAGGGTATTTATTTCAATCTGGCTACCGCTAAGATAACCGCAAGGAATACATACACAATACCCAGAACGATTCCTATTACTTCAATCGTCCAAAAATATCTCAAATACTTAGAAGTTGTCTTTGTGTTTTCCTTAATCTCTTCCAACAATCCAAGTGTTCTCGTTTCGAACATATTACTTTCCTTATTCGGATTGTTGTTTACCGGATAAGTCATTGTATTGATAGCATTCATGGTAGTAGCCTTACTTGTTCCACAATTAGGGCAAGTTTCATTTGTTGTGTCAAACATCTGTCCGCAACTAACGCATCTAATAGTACCCATTTTCTTATCTCCTTTACTGATGTCTGTGGCAAAGACTGTATTTATATTATACTATCATTCATAAATCAGGTGGTCAAGAATGAAAAAGAGTTAAGCCGCTGCATAATGCAGCGGCTTAACTCTTTATTTCTCGGCGTCCA
>JAEETR010000152.1 GCA_016286595.1 Oscillospiraceae bacterium
GGCTGCAAGTTCCACACCCGCTGCGCCCAGTGCATGGACATATGCAAGAGCGTGGCTCCCGAGTGGAAGGAGCTGGAGCCCGGTCACTTCTGCGCCTGCCATCTCTTTGACAGCCAGAGCGCCGTGGCCGCCGAGTAAAGGAACCGCCCATGAGCAGAAAACGAAAACAGTACGACGATGACGACGGCCGCACTATCGCCGACATGAACGTCGACGGTATGCCCTGGTACAACGGCCGGGAGGACAAGGACCGCGTCGCCCGGGAGCAGCTGAGCTTCCGTCAGCGGGCCACCGCCCTGATGGGCGTGCTGGCGGCGGTGCTCCTCATAGCGGCTGTGTTCGGCGTGGTGTATTTTATCGTTATCCTGCTTATGACCCGCTTCTGGCGGTAAAATTCGATAGGATCAAAGCGGAGGAACTGCTGTTCCTCCGCTTTTCGCGTTTACCGGCCCCGCGGTTGTATTCCCCGGGGATTTATACTATAATCTATCGGTAAGGATATACTATTCCCGGAGGAAATACGATGGAAGTCAAGCTGGATACGTCGAAGAAATACGCCCTGGCACTGGAGGGCGGCGGCGCCAAGGGCGCCTATCAGATAGGCGCGTGGCGGGCCATGCGGGAGGCGGGCGTAGATATCGCCGCCGTGGCCGGCACCTCGGTGGGGGCCCTCAACGGCGCCCTCATCGCCATGGACGATTACGACAAGGCATACGACGCCTGGAATACCATCCGCTTTTCCCAGGTCATCGACGTGGACGACGATATGATGCACCAGCTCTTCCACGGCAGGATAAGCGTGCAGTGGCTCAAGGCCGCCTCCGAGCAGCTGAAGCAGACGGTGAAGAACAAGGGCTTTGACGTGTCGCCTCTGTACGACTGGCTGCGGCGGCTCATCGACGAGGACGCCGTCCGCGCTGCCGACAGAGAGCTCTATATCGTCACCGTGTCCCTGACGGACAGAAAGGAGCTGCAGCTGCGGGCGAAGGACCTGGCCCCCGGCACGCTGGTGGATATGCTGCTGGCCAGCGCGTATCTGCCCGTGTTCAAAAACGAGCCCCTGGGGGGAAAGCGGTACGCCGACGGCGGCTTCGCCGACGCTCTGCCCATCCGCGTGCTGGTGAAAAACGGCTATACCGACATCATCGCCGTCCGGCTCTACGGCTACGGCGTGACCCGACGGGTCAGGATACCCGCCGGTTCGAAAGTGCACATGGTGGCGCCGCTGGAGGACCTGGGCGGCATTCTGGAGTTCGAGCCGGAACAGAGCCGCCGCAACATGGTGCTGGGCTATTACGACACGCTGCGCATGCTCTGCGGTCTGAAGGGCACGAGATGGTATTTTGACGCCCGATGGGATGAAAAACGCGCCTACGAGTTCACGGCGGGCGTGACCGCCGACTATCTGCGGCAGGAGGGCCGGACCGTTACCCTGCGGCAGCTCAACGAGAGGGTCCTGCCGGACCTTGCCCGCAGCCTGGGCGTAAGATCCGGCGATTACAGAGACCTGGCGGTGGCGCTGCTGGAGACCGGCGGCGACAGGACGGGTCAGGACCGCTGGCGCGTATATACCGAGGATGAGATGGCGGCCGCCGCGGGGGAGTACCCCATGGCTGAGCTGCTGTCATAACCGCGGCGGCGGGCAGGCCCGCCCCGCGAGCGATTGTAAGAAACGGAGATCATTATGGCCAACTCTGAAAAATTCTGGTCCGTCGGCGTTCTGCGCGGACGGGGTTGGTCTGAGGAGCTTATCGGGGAGCTGCTGCCCCGGCCCACGTATAGACATCTGGGGAACAGACGGGTACGCACCTGGAACAGGGGCATCGTCCGTCAGGCGGAGGAGAGCGAGCAGTTCATCCGCGCAAAGCTGCAGCGTAACGGTGAGCTTGAAAAGACGAATGACAAGAGCCGCCGCCAGAGCGGAGGCGTCCGCGGGGCGCTGGAGCGGGCGGAGGAGTATATATCGGAGCTGTGGGCCGCCGGACCCCGTCCCGAGGGGGACGCCGGACGGCTGGCGGAGCTGTACCATCGGGGCATACTCAAGCGTATCCCGTCCTCCGGCTGGGCCGACAGACTGAGAAACGCGCTGGCCGCCAGCTATATTGGCCACTTCGCCGCGCTGGAGCGGGAGGGCAGCGGACAGGCCCTGTGCACGGTGCTCAAGCACTTCATCATGGCCATGCCGTTCATCGGCCGCAACCCCGGCGACGCGTCGGTACAGCGGCTGGGGGACGTGTACGTCCGTGCGCTGACCGCGGCCGCGGAGCGGTCCGTCAACGAGTTCCGCACGGCCCAGCCCGAGGCCGACCTGGAGGGACTCCTGAATATGGAGGACTTCCCGGCCCATCAGCTTCTCAACCAGACGCTGGGGTACATCTACTCCGTGGAGTACGTGCCCCGGGCAATACGCACCAGCCTTGAGGTGCTCGTGGCCCTCAATCCGAAGGACGAGTACCCGGAGGCCCGGGCCATGCGCCGCCACTTCATCATCCACACCGGCGGCACCAACACAGGCAAGACCTACGCCGGCTTCCAGCGGCTGAAGGAGGCCGCCACCGGCGTGTATCTGGCGCCCCTGCGCCTGCTGGCGCTGGAGGCCCAGGAGATAATGCTAGACGCGGGGGTGGACTGTTCCCTCACCACCGGCGAGGAGGAGGACGTGGCGGAGGGGGATACCCACGTGGCCGCCACTGCCGAGAAGCTGGATCTTTCCGCCCGGTACGACGTGGCGGTCATAGACGAGTGCCAGATGATATCCGACCGCCAGCGGGGCTACGCCTGGACGAGGGCCATCCTGGGCGTGCTGGCCCCCGAGGTGCATCTTTGCTGCGCGCCCCAGGCGAAGGACCTGCTGCTGCGCATCATCCGCTCCTGCGGCGACACCTTCGAGGTGGTGGAGCACAAGCGCAAGACGCCGCTTATCTGCATGAAGCGCATGGTGGACTATTCCTCATTGCAGCCCGGCGACGCGCTGATCACCTTCTCCAAGATAGGCGTGCTGTCGGCGGCGGAGGACCTGCGCGCCCGGGGCAAAAAGCCCGCCATAATCTACGGCGCGCTGCCCTATTCCACCCGCCGGGCCCAGATGGAGGGCTTCCTCAACGGCGATATGCAGTACGTGGTGTCCACCGACGCCATCGGCATGGGCCTGAACCTGCCCATCCGCCGCATAATCTTCATGGAGACAAGAAAGTTCGACGGCGTGGAGTCCCGGGACCTCAAGCCCGAGGAGATCCAGCAGATAGCCGGCCGGGCCGGGCGATACGGCATGTACGACCGGGGATACGTTGGGGCAATGGACAACCTGTCCGCCATCCGGGCGGGACTTGACACCGTGGTGCCGCCGCTGCAGTACGCCGTGGCGGGTTTCTCCGACCTGGTGCTTACGGTGGATTTCGACCTGCTGGAGGTGCTGGAGGTATGGAACCGCATGCCCACCGCCGACCCCTATATAAAGCTGGACATATCCCGGTATATAACCATAATATCGAAACTGCGGGAGCAGGGCCTTCACCTGACGAAGGAGGAGGAGCTGCGGGCCGCCAACATCCCCTTTGACGAGACGGAGGATGAGCTGTTAGGTCAGTTCCACAAGTATCTGAGGGCATACGCCTCCGGTCAGACGCCGGAGCAGCCCCAGCTGCCCGCCAAGAGCGGCAGCTACACCCTGCCGGAGCTGGAGCTCCACTGCCGTGAGCTGGACCTGTGGTTCTCTTTTGCCAAGGCCTTCGGATACCGGGTGGACATGGAGGCGCTGCGGGACGAGCGGGAGGATACCGCCGACCGGATAAACCAGATACTCCTGCACAACCTCAAGAACAACATCCGTTTCTGCGCCCGGTGCGGCGCGGCTCTGCCGCTCCACGGGTCGGGACGGCTTTGCAACAACTGTTACAGAGCGCTGAGGGCAATACGGATAAGATAAAGCCAAAAAAAGCAGCCGGAGCATCCCGAAAGGGATGCTCCGGCTTTTTCAGGGAGAAACAGGAGGACTGTCCGGAAATATCAGTAGTGGATGGCCTGGGATCGGCGCTTGATGTCCGCCTCTTCCGGCGTGGGGGCAGTGTGCTGCAGGATGCCGGGGTCGACCACGTCCAGATAATGGATATTCAGGAAGGAGATCAGCATGACTACGGACACGGCGCAGCAGATAAGGTCCGCGGCGGGCGTGGCCCACACGATGGAGGACACGGGAAGCA
>JAEETR010000153.1 GCA_016286595.1 Oscillospiraceae bacterium
CCGCTGAAGCAGGTACCCTCCAGCTCCATATTGGCGCACAGCTCCTCGGCTATCTTCCGGGGAGCCATGTGCATCTGCCGGGCGGCGGCCATGGCGTAGCCGCAGGCCCAGTCGCCGAAGGAGGCGTCCTTGGGTACCTCTATGCTGCCGGTGAGCTGACAGCCAGCGGGGAGAGTGCCGGCAGCCGCTGCCTTGTCGTAGGCGGCGGCGACTATATCGTTGATCTGTTTCCTTGCCTCGTCGATGGGGTTTATCATATCCTGTAACTCCGCTCTCTAATCTTTATCTTGATATGGTTTCTGGACAGAAGGGTGCCCTCCATGTCCACGGCGTATTTGAATTCCAGACTTCCGCCGTTTTCCCGCAGATCGGAATTTATGCGGTGGGTGTCAATGCCAAGCATGGCCGAGCCGAAGGGCGTGTCGTACAGACAGTACTGCTTCTCACCCTGGCGGAAGCGCATGCAGGTGCTGACGGTGCCGTTCCTCGACAGGGTGATGCCGTCGGGGCCGGAACAGAACTCCGTACGGGTGCCGTCCATTCCGGTCAGCTCGCTCTCCATGTAGTCGAAGCGGGCGGTGCCGTTTTCGTAGGAGTAGTGGCCGTCGGTCACGAACTCCAGATCTTCGCTGTCTGCGACTTCCGGGCCGATAAGGCCCTTTATTGAGATAATAACGTCTTTCATCTTTTTCCTTTGCGCTGAGGGGCGTCAAAGCTCGTCCACGGATATCTGCTGAGCGGTGTCGCCTACGTCCCGCCCCAGGAAGGCGGCGGCGGACTGGGCAAAGCCCTCGGTACTGTCGCTGACGAAGCAGCGCAGGGATCCGGATCCGCCCCCGGAGAGGAGACCCGCGTTTTTCAGAAGCTCCGCCATATCCGCTGCGGCGGCTTCAGCCGTGTTTATCAGGGTGACGCCGGGACCCATGGACCGGGCGATGGCGTCAAATATGAGGGGATAGTGGGTGCAGCCCAGAATGAGCGTGTCCACACCGGCGGCCTTGATGGGGGCGAGATAGTCCTCCACCACCAGCTGCAGCACCTTGTCGGACGGGTCGGTGCGCCCCTCCTCCACCAGGGGCACGAAGAGGGGACAGGCGTTCTTGAACACCTGCGCACCGGGCAGCTCAGCCCGGATGCGCTGCTCGAACGCGCTGCTTCTGACGGTGGCCTTCGTGCCGATGAGACCGATCCTGCCGTTTTTCGTGGCCTTCGCCGCGGCTGCGGCGGCGGCCTCCACCACGCCTGTTATCGGAATGGGGTAGTCGCCCTTGATGTCCTCCAGGGCGTTGGTGCTGACGGTGCCGCAGGCCACCAGAATAGCCTTAACGTCATGGCGCAGCAGAAGGGAGACTGCCTGCCGGGCATAGCGCACGATGGTCTGCCGGGAACGCCCGCCGTAGGGGACGCGGCCCGTGTCGCCGAAATACACTATATCCTCTCCCGGCAGCAGCTCCAGCAGAGCCTTAACGCCGGTGAGTCCGCCCAGACCGGAGTCGAAAACGCCGATAGGTCGCAAGTCCATAATGCGTACTCCCTTCGCCTTTGAACGGCGGGGCGCCAAAATTCGCCCCGTTGCCGCCTTATGATATGATATTCTATAACAGAAAATAAAACAAGCATAAATTGTAGAATTTCTCGTTCGTATTTGCTATACTGTTAGTGACAATGGGTCAGAAGACCCGGAACACAGTTTTCTGACAATCGCGAGGTACGAGGATATGGTAACTCTGCATTTAACGGATAAACAATTCCGCCGCCTGCTGGACATGGCGTATATAGGCAACTGGATACTCAACTCCAACCGGGGAGACGACCGCTTCACCGATTACGACGACGTGGAGGAGGAATTGTTCTCCCAGTGTGAAAAGCACGGCATGGAGGAACTCAGCGAGGTCCGACACGGCCGCGTGCGGCCCAGCCGCGCCTTCCGTCACGGGGGCATCCACGAGGCGATACTCGAGTATGAGGACGACGTATTTTTCGATATTCTGGCGGAGGAGCTGGCCCGTCGGGATATGAATTTTGCCGAGATAGACAGCTCAAACTATGAGGAGCTGGAGACCCGCATGGGAGAGTACATCGCCGAGTTCGAGGCAAACGGCGTGGAGAACATAACCGTAGAGAAATAAAAGTCGCCCTCCGGGGCGGGACTGGTCGGTACAGATATGAACAATAACGATGCAGAAAAAGAAAAGGTACGGAATATACTGTGGTGGGCGGGAATAATCGCCTCCGCGCTTTACGGTCTGTTTCCCGTAGCCATAATACTGTGGATAATAAAGAGATACGTGGTCGACGGCAAAAAGACCAAGCCCGAGGACAACGAGCGCAACGCCCGGGCCGTCACCTTTAAGAAAATGGCCCAGGGTCAGCAGAGCGTATCCCTTGAGATGATGGCCTCCGTGGCGGGCATCTCCTACGAGTCCGTCCTGCGGGAGGTACAGCAGCTGGTGAACGCCAACTACTTCGGCTCCGGCGCGTATATCAATTACGTGGACAAGACCCTGGTGTTGCCCGACACGGCCGCTGCCGCCGGCAGCAGGGTGAACATCTACTCAGCCGGCGCCCAGCCCCACGTGATCAAGACGCCCACCGGCACCGGCAGCGCCGGTCCCAATGTGACGGTGGACTATTCCGCCGCCCACGCGGGCCGTCCGGCGGCCCAGCCGGGCGCCGCACCCCAGGCCTCACAGCCAAAGCCCAAAAAGATCCGCAACTATTACAAGGGACTGTGCGCCATGTTAGGCGGCGTAGGCGCTCTGCTGGCCTTCATAGGCTTTATCATGGTCAGCGACGCCTGTGACGTCATAGGCGCCGGACTCACCGCCGGTCTTGCCATGAATCTGCTGCGGGGCGTATTCTTCCTGGGCGGCGCCGCATTCTCCTTCCTGCAGATACGCTCCC
>JAEETR010000154.1 GCA_016286595.1 Oscillospiraceae bacterium
GGAGAAGTACGGCAAACAGCTTTTCAAGGACGCCGAGGTCCAGCAGAAGCTGATGAACCCGCTGGTGCTGGAGCCCATGACCGAGGAGTCCAATCTGACCGTGGAGTATTCCAGGACCACCGCCGCCTGCACCGTGGAGTTCATGGGCGAGCAGTGCAATTTCTACGGGCTTCTGCGTCACATGCAGTCCACCGACCGCGCCGAACGTCAGGCCGCCTTCCTTGAGTGGGCAAAGCTCTACGAGAGCATAGCCCCCACCCTGGAGGATCAGTACGCAAGGCTGATAAAGATTCGCTGCGATATCGCTAAAAAACTGGGCTTTTCCAGTTACACGCAGTACGCCTATCTCAACCGCGGCAGGTACGATTACGACGCGGAACGGGTGGCGAAGTTCCGTGACGCCGTGTGCAAATACATAACCCCCCTGTGCGACGCTCTCTATAAGGAGCAGGCGCAGCGTCTGGGCCTTGAAAAGCTCCAGTGGTACGACGAGGATCTGGTCTATCCCGACGGCAACCCCACCCCCATCGGCACCCCCGAGGAGCTGACGGAGAAGGCCCGGCAGATGTACGAGGCCCTGTCCCCCGAGACGGGCGAGTTCTTCAACTTCATGGTGAAGTATCAGCTGTTCGACTTCGTCACCAAGCCCAACAAGCGCATCGGCGGCTACTGCACCGCCTTCCCCGAGTACAAGGCTCCCTTCATCTTCTCCAACTTCAACGGCACCAGCGCCGACGTGGACGTGCTGACCCATGAGGCGGGCCACGCCTTCCAGTACTACTACGCCTCCCGCCGTCTGCCCCTGGACGATATAACCGGCTCCACCAGCGAGATAAACGAGATCCACTCCATGACCATGGAGCTGCTGACATATCCCTACATGGAGGGCTTCTTCGGCGACATGGCCGACAAGTACCGCTATTCCCACTTTATCGACGCGCTGCGCACCATCCCCTATCTCGTCAGCGTGGACGAGTTCCAGCACCGGGTCTACGCCGATCCCTCCGCCGGTCCCGCCGACTGGCGGCGTTACTGGAAGGAGATCGAGGAGAAATACATGCCCTGGCGCAGCTACGAGGGCAGCGATTTCCTGCAGGGCGGCGGCTTCTGGATGCAGAAGCAGCACATCTTCATCTACCCCTTCTACTACGTGGATTACGCCCTTGCACAGATAGGCGCCTTCGCTCTGTACCGCCGCCGTGTGGAAAACGGCGATGCCTGGGAGAAGTATCTGGCGTTGTGCGGCCTGGGCGGCATGTACGGCTACTTCGAGACGCTTCAGCGGGCGGGCATCCCCCTTCCCCTGGACGAAAACGTGGTGAAGGAGACCGCCGAATTTGTGGCGAAGCAGGCTGAGATACTTAAGGAAAAAGCACTGTAATAAAGAACAGATATAAAAAGAGCGGGTCTTTCGACCCGCTCTTTTTCTTCTTTCAGTTATTCACGCCGCATAGGATCTTCCGAAAAACTCAAAGTCTATATCGCCGGACACGGTGTCGACGCTCACCTTCGTGCCGCTGCCGCCGTCCTTCATGCCGCACTCGCCGCTGACGGTGCTGACGTCGATCTCATAATCGTCCCTGTCGCCGGGCAGGTGCAGCTCCACGTCGCCGGAAGTGGTGCTGAGCCTGTACGCCCCTGCGGAGGCGGTCAGATCAATATCGCCGCTGGTCGTCTCCATATCCAGCGTTTCTGCTGAGAGAGCTCTCACTTTGATATCACCGGAAACGGTGCCTATATACAACGCCTTTGCCGAGATCCTGGAGACGTCCAGGTCACCGCTGACGGTGTCTATCTCCACGTCATACTGCGATCCCGCCGGCAGGCTTATCCTCACGTCCTCGTCGTCGGCGACGACGAAGTTAAAGCCAAAGCGGACGCCGCCCCTGTCGCTGCAGGCGATGTCAAGGGTCTTCCCCTCGGTGATATCGTAATGGACTCTCTCCCGCTGGGGAAGACTTATATGGATAAGACCGTCATCGGAGGCGGTGACGACCACGTCGTCAGAGATGCCCTCAAAGCTTATGGCGGTAAATTCATCGGAAGCGTAGCTGCGCTCTTCCCGGTTGATGGTGTCGTCATGGCCCACGGCCATCCTGAAAATGCCGTTTTCCGCGTTCAGCGCCGTCACGTCGCCGCCGGACAGGGCAAAACCCGCCAGGGCGATCGCGATACCCGCCGCCATCAAAGCGGCGCCTATGATCAATGATTTTTTCATGCCTCACGCCCCCCGTTTCTCACGAGCCGGGTCTTGACAAGGCGTACCAGCGCCCTGACGCCCCGGGCAAGACCGACGCAGAGCCCCTTTCCAAGAGGCCACAGCACTATGCCCAGACCGACCACGAACAGTCCCGCGCCGGCCAGCATAAGGCGGGGCGCCGCAGTGGTATACGGCAGCACGATCCCGCCCAGCACCGCCGCCGCGCCGCTGACGGCCACGGCTATGATGGATATGACTATGCTCAACGCCACGGCCCACAGCGATACGAATACGGCCAGCACTACCGCCGCCGCCGCTATAAGCAGCGGTATCCACAGAGGTGAGCCCAAAACGGCCAGCCACGCGGCGGCGCCGCCCTTTGCCTTATTTCTGACGTCCTCCGCCCGCTGCTTCACGATGGCGGTAAGTGGCAGCGACGCGGCCAGTTCTGACACGATATCGTCGATGCTCCCCAGCTCCGCAATGGCGGCAGCCTCGTCCATGCCATCCTCGATGCGGTCGTCTATGGCCTCGGCGTAGAAATTTGCAGCCTTCTCCGCCTCCTCCGGCGGGAAAGAGCGCATCTTTTTGCAGAGCTCGTCAATAAAATCTGCCTTCGTCATTCCGTTACCCTCTGAACCGGGCGGTTATGGCGCCGGACACGGTGCGAAGGCTCACCTTGTTGTCCCCCACCAACGCGCCGCCGGGGACCCTGACGCTGCCGGAAACGCTTCTGGCGGTGACGGTATAATCGGTCTCACTGCCGTAGAACCTGGCCTCTATCTCGCCGCTGGTGGACTCCAGAGTGGCGTTTTTCACGGGGCACTCCAGATTTACCTGCTCGTCGCCGCTGACGGTCTTGACCACCAGTCTGTCGGACGCGTAGGCGCTCTCCAGCTCCACGTCGCCGCTGACGGTGCGTATCTCCACCCCCGCGCCGACGACCCGCAGGGCGTCGACATCGCCGCTGACGGTGCCCAGCTTTATCTCCGCTGCCGTCAGGTCCCGGATATCCACGTCGCCGCTGGCGGTGTTGACGGAGGCGGCGGCGCCTACGGTCAGATCGCGCAGGGTTATGTCGCCGCTGCCGCTGGTGACGCGCAGCTCCGCGGCCTCGCGGATGTCGGAGTCTATATTGCCGCTGCCGGTGTTGACCCGCAGTGCGATATTCTTCATGGCGGGCAGCTCCACCCGCACGCTCTGTCCCCACCTGCCGTTGCCGCGGGCGCCGATATTGATGTTGAAAAGGCCGCCAATGTTCAGTCTCCTGGTGGAACGGCGCTCTATACGCACTTTTCCGGCGGATTTGGTGACCTCGTATTTGAGTCCGCCGCCCTCAACGCAGCGCACGTGTATCTTCCCGTCGGTGCTGTGATAAAGCTCCACATCGCCGCCGGTCTCGGCTATGGTTATCTCGTCGACGCCGTCCGGGTCGATGACGTAGTTCTTGCGGTGCTCTTCGCCGTCGTCCTCTATGGTCTCGGCGCTCCGGCTGCCGTCACCGCCGGCAAAGGTACTGTTGACGGCGTCATAGACCCCGCCCAGAGCGTCCCGGGCCACACCCAGCGCGGTGTTGGCTATCTCTCCGGCCTCCTTTTTAATGCGGCGAAGAGTTTCCGGGTCCACGACGTAATCCGTCCGGACGTGCACGTCGCCCAGCACCTCGCGGACCAGCTCGTCCATGTCGCCCATGGCAGCCACGGCCTCCTCCTCGGTCATGCCGTCCTCCATGCGGTCGTCTATGGCCTCGGACACGAAGTTCACCAGCCGCTGCGCCTCGTCGGCGGGAACGGAGCGGATCTTCCTGCAAAGCTCGTCGATATATTCACGTTTCGTCATTTTTTTGCCCCCCTTATAAACTCGTAGGCCCGCATTATCTCCTCCCACTCGGTGAGAAATTGATCTATGCGGTCTCTGCCGCGGTCCGTTATGCTGTAATACTTTCTGAGTCTGCCGCCGTGCTCCACGGAATAGACCGTAAGGCACCCCGCCGACTCAAGGCGCTTCAGGATGGGATAGAGCGTAGATTCCGACAGCGTGACGAATGGCGATATATCCTTGATTATCTGGTAGCCGTAGCTGTCCCCCTCGCCCAGCGCCCGCAGCACGCATACGTCAAGCATCCCGCGCCGAAGCTGTGCGTCCACTGTTTTGCCTCCCTTCGCGTTGTTTTATGTTACGCCTTATATTATGCTACGCAGAGTATAATTTGTCAAGAGGTATCTGTACAAAAAAAACGGCGGGTCTACAAGACCCGCCGTTCTGTGCGTATCCGGCTCCTTATGCCCGGAGATCTATCCTCTCCACGTCGTCCTCAGGCTGGGGATATGCGATATCCCGGTAGAATATGACCTCCGCCACGCCGGTGTAGGGCCGCAGCCACACGTCCAGCACGGGGAGGGCGACGGCGCTTATAAGTCCGGAGAGAAAATACCATCCTATAAACGAGATGTCCAGGATAAGAAGGCTCAACTTGTTGCCCCGCATAAGCTCCCCGGAGCGCCTCAGGCACTCCACGGGCCCCAGCTCGGGGTTGTCGTACAGGACGTAAAGCGCCATGCGGTAGCGGTAGCTGAGGATGAGGCCGGGGATGATGAACAGCATGGTGCCCGCGCCGATGAGAAGGGAGCGCAGCACCACCACCGCCAGGGCTCTTCCGAAATGCTCGAAGGAGGCCGTCAGGTCCCGGACGCTTATCTCCTCCCCCCGCATGACCGCCAGCAGATGGAAGGAGTAGCCCGCGCTGACCATGATGAGCATTACGTACACCAGGGCGCATATGACCCAGGACAGGGCGCTCACCTTCGGCCAGACCATTACGTATTCCTTCCCGGCCTTGAGGGCGTCGTAATAATCCAGTATGACCTGGCCTGCCCCGGACAGCGTTTCTATAAGATAGGACAGCACGAAGGTGACCAGCATCAGCACCGCTGCCACTATGAACACCTTGTAGCCCCTTGAAAATATGATAGATTTGGCCTCGTACTTTATATCGGCCGTACTTCTCGTCATTGCGATACCTCCCATGCGCTCACGCGCCTTACAAAGGAGATTATAGCCTTACCCGGCGGGAAAAGCAACGACCGGGCCTTATCGTTTCCAGAAAATTCATCAATTTTGCGTGAAAAACCGGGGACAATAGCCCCAGGGGTGTATTTTCGCCCCGAAAGACATCATTTTGCCAGCGGAGGATAAGATGAAGACCTTTATCGCCCTGATATTCGCCGCCGCCCTGCTGACGGGCGCGGGCACTGCTGCCGCAGGGGACGGACGGGACCGCCTTTCCGCTCTCACCCCGGAGCAGCGGGAGAACGTCCTGGCCCAGGCTGACATCGCCGCGGGGGAGCTGAAGGCCCTCGTGCAGCTGTGCGCCCAGTACGGCATCGTCTCCCCGGAGGAGGCGGGGCGCATCATAAACGGCATCACCGCCATGACCGACAGGTTCAGAACGGGCGATACGATACCGCCCCGCTCCGCCCTTTCCGCTCCCGCGGAGGGGCGGGAATTTACATAATCACAGCCGGGCGTACATTTTATCTAAATCGACAGAAAAAATCGTCGTTTTTTCGTCATCTATTTTTCTGTTTTGACTGGTTATTTTTTCCGTGCCTTGCTATAATTGAAGCAGAAATTCAAAAACATTATCAGGGAGGGTTTCTCATATGATTGCTCACGGCAAGGAAATCAAGATCTTCACCGGAAACGCCAACCCCAAGCTGGCCGCGGATATCGGCAAGTGCCTCGGCATAGAGCTGGGCAACTGCACCGTTACCCACTTCGCCGACCACGAGGTGAGCGTTTCTTTTTATGAGACGGTCCGCGGCGCGGACGTGTTTCTGGTGCAGCCCACCTGCTACCCCGCCAACGACAACCTGATGGAGCTTCTCATCATGATCGACGCCTGCCGCCGCGCCAGCGCCGGCCGCATCACCGCCGTCATGCCCTACTTCGGCTACGCCCGTCAGGACCGCAAGGCCAAGGCCCGCGATCCCATCTCCGCCAAGCTCGTGGCCAACCTCATCACCGCCGCCGGCGCAGACAGAGTCCTGACCATGGACCTGCACGCCAACCAGATCCAGGGCTTCTTCGACATCCCCGTGGACAACCTGCTGGGCGGTCATCTCTTCGCGGAGTACTATCTTAGCAAGTACGGCTTCGGCAACGACAATCTTATGGTGGTCTCCCCCGACGCCGGCTCCGTGGCCCGTTCCCGGAGCTTCGCTCAGCTGCTGGGCGTGAACCTGGCCATTGTGGACAAGCGCCGCGAAAAGGCCAACCAGTCCGAGGTCATGAACATCATCGGCGACGTGAAGGGCAAGGACGTTATCCTTCTTGACGACATGGTGGATACCGCCGGCAGCATCTGCGGCGCGGCCAACGCCCTGTACGAGACGGGCGGCGCCAACGTGGTGTACGCCTGCGCGTCCCACGGCGTTCTGTCCGGCCCTGCCATCGACAGGATCAACGCCAGCTGCATCAAGGAGATGCTGTTCACCGACTCCATCCCCATGAGAGACGATCAGCCCGCTACCGACAAGATCAAGTATCTGTCCATCGCGCCCCTGTTCGCCGAGGCCATCCACCGCACCTACGACGAGATCTCCATCTCCCCTCTCTTCAGATAAATGCTCTTTTTCCAGAAAAAAAGCGCCGTGTCGTGGATCGCCGTGTTCCTGGGCAATCCCGGCATGAAATACGCCGGCACCCGGCACAACGCCGGCTTCATGGCGGCGGACGCCTTTTCCCGTTCCCGGGGCGTCAGAATAGACAGGGCGAAGTTCCACGCCCTGACAGCCCAGTGGGACGCGGGCGGGCAGAAGGTGCTGCTTATGAAGCCCCAGACCTTTATGAACCTTTCCGGCACCGCCGTGGCGGAGGCCCAGAAGTTCTATAAGGTGCCCACCGAGCGCATCCTGGTGGTATCCGACGATATCACTCTCCCGGTGGGAAGGCTGCGGGTGCGCCGCTCCGGCTCCGCCGGAGGTCACAACGGGCTGAAGGACATCATCGCCAAATGCGGCGGCGAGGGCTTTCCCCGGGTGAAGATAGGCGTGGGCGCTCCTCCGAATCCCGAGTACGAGGTCGTAGACTGGGTCCTGTCCGCTTTTCACGGCAGGGACGCGGAGATCATGGAGGAGGCGGCGAAGAAGGCCGCCGACGCCGTGGAGGATCTGATAACAAACGGCGTGGACCACGCCATGAA